>NZ_QTMZ01000049.1:0-37921 GCF_003602935.1 Bacteroides sp. AM54-2NS | reverse complement strand
TCACCACCTTCGCCGCTATTGAAGCGGGGACGGTAAGGACGGTCACCACCTTCACGGTTGTAAGAAGGACGTTGAGGACGGTCATAAGAACCACCTTCGCGGTTGTAAGGACGTTGAGGACGGTCACCTCCTTCATTATTGTTATTGAAGCGAGGACGATACGGACGATCTCCACCTTCACGGTTGTAAGAAGGACGTTGGGGACGGTCGCCATAAGAGCGGTCACCGTACGAACGCTGCGGGCGTTCGCCTCCTTCATTGTTGGCATTAAATCGCGGGCGATACGGACGATCCCCGCCTTCACGGTTGTAAGAAGGGCGATACGGACGTTCTCCACCTTCTCTGTTGTAAGACCTGTTACCATCACGGCCGGCACCTGTATTCTCTTCATTGAAAGAATTTTCGCGCCATTCTTCGTTTTCTGTGCTCATTTTTTTATTCGAATAAAATTAGACTTTGGCCTCACGGCCTATTAAAAAAACACGTTTATTATATAAGTAAACAATTAAAGCCCCGTATATGTATGGGGAGTGATTGCTCTTAACTCTTTTTTAATATCTTCGCTTACATTCAATTCTTCGATAAACTCTTTAATAGAACTTTCTGTAATAGCTTGGTTGGTGCGGGTTAACGCTTTCAAAGCTTCATACGGATGCGGATAAGCCTCACGGCGCAGGATGGTCTGAATAGCTTCTGCCACTACACTCCAACAATTATCCAAATCACGATAAATAGCCGGTTCGTTCAATAACAGTTTGCGCAATCCTTTCAAAGAACTCTGGATGGCAATCACGATATGACCGAAAGGTACACCGACATTACGCAACACTGTTGAGTCTGTCAAGTCACGCTGCAAACGGGAAACAGGAAGCTTCACAGCCAAATGTTCCAGAATAGACGTTGCTATGCCCAGGTTACCTTCTGCATTTTCAAAGTCAATCGGATTCACTTTATGCGGCATAGCGCTCGAACCTACTTCTCCGGCTTTGATCTTCTGCTTGAAGTACTCCATAGAGATGTACTGCCAGAAGTCACGATTCATATCCACCATGATGGTATTGATACGCTTCATAGCATCAAAAACAGCAGAGAGGTTATCATAGTTCGAAATCTGCGTTGTATATTCTTCGCGTTCCAGTCCCAGTTTTTCTGCAACAAACCGATTGCCGAATTGTTTCCAGTCATATTGAGGATAAGCCACGTGATGCGCATTGTAGTTTCCGGTAGCACCGCCAAACTTAGCGGTAAGCGGACATACTTTCAACATAGCCAACTGACGTTCGAGACGGTAAACAAATACCATCACTTCTTTACCCAGACGGGTAGGAGAAGCCGGCTGACCGTGAGTTTTGGCAAGCATCGGAATGTTAGCCCATTCTGTCGCATAGGTTTTCAACTGTGCAATCAGCTCTTCAATCAACGGGTAATAAACCTGATCCAATGCCTCTTTGATAGAAAGAGGAACAGACGTATTGTTAATATCCTGAGAAGTCAGTCCGAAGTGGATAAACTCTTTATAGTCATCCATTCCACCCATCTTGTCAAACTCTTCTTTCAGGAAATATTCTACGGCTTTCACATCGTGGTTAGTTACACTTTCGATATCTTTAATGCGTTGTGCGTCTGCTTCGGAGAAGTTACGGTAGATATTCCGTAAAGTTTCAAACACGCTACTATCGATTCCTTTCAATTGCGGCAAAGGAAGTTCGCACAAGGTGATAAAATACTCCACCTCTACCTGTACACGGTATTTAATCAGTGCAAATTCAGAGAAATAAGCTGCCAAAGCTTTAGTTTTGCCTCTATATCGACCATCAATCGGAGATATGGCCGTTAATACATCAAGTTCCATACGTTTTCTTAGATAATTATCAGACTGCAAAATTAACTCTTTTTCCTGAGTTATAAGATAAAAGGAGAAAGAAAGTTTGTATAAAAGAGGTAAGAAATAAAAAAAGTCTCACGAATTTCTTCGTAAGACTTCCTTTTTGGTGTGGGCGTTGACGGATTCGAACCGCCGACCCTCTGCTTGTAAGGCAGATGCTCTGAACCAGCTGAGCTAAACGCCCGTACACTTCCGTTTCAAAAGCGATGCAAAGGTACGGCATTTTTTGAATTCTGCAAACATTTCATGTATTATTTTTCAAGAAAGTTTTCATCAAATAAAGAAACACTCTGATTATCAGCAAATAATAATAAAAACTTTTTTCTTGCCACTTTCACTTCTTCCGGTTCATCTAATAAACAGAACAAAATAAAGATAGTCGCGCCTCTTTTTCTATCATTAATAATTAAAATAGAATCTGCAGGAAAACGAATTCCCAATAAAGATAGTAACGCAGGAACGCTTAAATCCGGGAAATAACTTTTCCGGTCAAACGTTAAACAACCTGTTTGCGAACAACACGTGCCGGATTCCCGACTGCCACACTGTCGTCGGGAATATCTTTCGTCACAACGCTCCCCGCCCCTATCACACAGCGATTGCCAATCGTCACGCCGGGACAGATAATAGCACCGCCACCAATCCAGCAGTCTTCGCCAATCGTCACCGGATAAGCATATTCCTTAGAGCCTCTTCTTTCCAGATAATCCATCGGATGATGCGGCGTATAAATCTGCACACAAGGTCCAACCAGCGTATGGGCGCCTATCGTGATATATCCTCCATCCAGGAAAGTGCAATTGGCATTCACAAATACATGTTCACCCAATTTGATTCCGTCTCCATGATCGCAATGGAAAGGCGGGCAGATTATTGAAGTTTCAGGAATCTCCGGTACCAGTTCTTCCAATAATTCCCGATACCCCGCATCATAAGTGCTCATTCCCCGCATACGCGCCAGCAGCTTCTTGGCATGTTCAAAACGCACCTGCAATTCCGGCGCAGCCATATCAGCCAACTGGCTACTACGCATCTTTTCTACTTCCGTCATACTTTATATTTCTTTACCGTTAGTAAATACAAACTTCTTTTCATCCGAAAGAGATTCGTTAAATTCGAATCCTTCCCAGGAGAAGCTTTTCAAATCCTCCGGATTTTCGATTCTGTTCTTCAGAATAAACCGCGTCATTTCACCACGGGACATCTTGATATAGATCACTATCGAAGCTAATTTCCCGTTCTTCCACACCTGAAATTCGGGAGTAACGACACGTACTTCTCTCTCCACACGCTTCCAATCGAACAAACTTTTCATCTCGTCGCTAGCCAGATTGCAGAGTATGCCTCCCGCTTTCTTTATATCTTCGATGAAAACATCCGTCAGACAGGATTTCCAATAAGAGAACATGGTCTGATTACCCGGTTCCGGCAACACTACATCTCCTTCCAAGCGGTAGGAACGAATGACATCTAAAGGCCTCAACAACCCATAACAGAAAGAAGTCAACCGCAGATGTTCCTGCGCATATTCAAATTCTTCTTTCGAGAAATCCTTTGCATTCAGTCGCTTGAATACAATTCCGGTATAAGCCAGCAAAGCGGGCAGTTCCGAGGTGTCTTCTGCATGAAAAGCCTGATAACGCTTATAATTCTCCACCGCCATCCTGGCATTTATACGCAACAGGCGTTCCAGTTCATCCACCGAAAACTGTGACATCTGCAAAGCAATCCCGGAAGCTTCTTTTTGAAATCGTGGAACTGTCGTCAAAGGTACTTTCACCTTTGAAGTCTCACTCATAGTCTTGGCACAAGATAGAAGTACTAACATTGTTTTATCTGATTTTATCTTTTCAAGAAACAAAAATAAAAAATAAATCGCTTCTCTTACTGATGGATAGACAGATTCTACTTAGTTTCAACCAATAATTAACTTTAATCATTTATTAATAACAAAACACTCCCTATATAGAACACACTCTGATGTGCTATATTTACTAATAAAAAAGAAACTCCCCCTTTGGACAAGCCAAAGAGAGAGTTCTCCTTATCTAATAGACAGCTAAAGCTGTTTTTATTTATATTCCTGCCAGCTCTTAATCTGAATATCATTCAGTTTCAATTCGCAGAATGCTTCAATAAAGGCGCTTGCCAAACGAGCATTGGTAATCAACGGAATGTTATGATCGATTGCACCGCGACGGATACGATAACCGTTCGTCAACTCACGCTTGCTGTGATTCTTCGGAATGTTAACGATCAAATCAAACTTATGGTCAGCAATCATCTTCATGACGTTGTTCTCTGCACCCGGTTTTTCATCCGGCCAGTAAACTGGAGTCGTTTCTACACCGTGAGCGTTCAAGAAAGCTGCTGTTCCGGCAGTTGCGTAAATCTGATAGCCCTTAGCAAACAGCATACGGCTGGCATCCAGCAAATCTACTTTCGACTTCATTGCACCGGAAGAGAACATCACTGCTTTTTCAGGAATTTTGAATCCGGTAGCAATCATTGAATTCAGCAATGCTTCAGAGAAATCGTCACCGATACATCCCACTTCACCAGTAGAAGACATGTCTACGCCCAATACCGGGTCAGCCTTGTGCAGACGAGAGAAAGAGAATTGAGAAGCTTTTACACCAATCCAGTCGATATCGAATGCTGACTTATCCGGACGTGAGTATGGAGCATCCAGCATGATGCGGGTAGCAGTTTCGATAAAGTTACGTTTCAGAACTTTAGAAACAAACGGGAAGCTACGAGAAGCACGCAAGTTACATTCGATTACTTTCACTTCGTTGTTACGAGCCAGGAACTGGATATTGAACGGACCGGAGATATTGAGTTCTTTAGCAATCTGACGGCTGATCTTCTTGATGCGACGAGCTGTTGCAAAGTAAATCTTCTGTGCCGGGAATACCAACGTAGCATCACCGGAGTGAACGCCCGCAAACTCTACGTGTTCGGAGATTGCGTATTCTACCACTTCACCATTCTGTGCAACGGCATCAAATTCAATCTCTTTCGTATTTTCAAGGAACTGGGAAACAACAACCGGATATTCTTTAGAAACTTCGGCAGCCATCTTCAGGAAGTTCTCCAATTCTTCATCGTCATAGCAAACATTCATTGCTGCTCCTGAAAGGACGTAAGAAGGACGAACCAATACCGGGTAGCCTACTTTTTCTACAAATCCCTTCACTTCTTCAAGACTGGTCAGTTCCATCCAAGCCGGTTGGTCGATACCCAGTTGGTCGAGCATAGCAGAGAACTTGTTACGGTTTTCAGCACGGTCGATAGAAATTGGAGAAGTACCCAATACAGGAACCGACTGACGGTAAAGTTTCATAGCCAGGTTGTTCGGGATTTGTCCGCCTACCGAGACGATCACACCACGAGGTTGTTCGAGGTCGATTACATCGAGTACACGTTCGAACGAAAGCTCGTCGAAGTAGAGACGGTCGCACATATCATAGTCAGTAGAAACCGTTTCAGGGTTGTAGTTAATCATGATAGACTTGTAACCCAGTTTGCGGGCAGTCTGAACTGCATTCACCGAGCACCAGTCAAATTCTACAGAGCTACCGATACGGTAAGCACCCGAGCCCAGTACGACTACTGATTTTTCATTCTTATAATAGTTTACATCGTAGCCTTCCACTGCATAAGTCATATACAGATAATTAGTCAGTTCCGGATGTTCGGAAGCGATGGTGTTGATACGTTTCACAGCCGGAAGGATACCCATTGCTTTACGATGAGCGCGCACGGCAAGGTTTTCTTTCTCCATGTTTCCGGTCGGATTCAGTACGAAACGAGCAATCTGGAAATCGGAGAAACCTAATATTTTCGCTTCACGCATTACGTCGGCCGGAATATCTTCTACCTTATTATATGCAGACAGTTTAGCTTTGTAATCTACGATATTTTTCAGTTTGCCGAGGAACCACGGTCGATCTTTGTCAGATCGTGGATACGTTCAATCGTATAACCTTCTTCCATTGCTTGTGCAATAGAGAAAATACGCAGGTCGGTCGGACGGGAAAGTTCTTTGTCGAGGTCGTCGAAGTGCAATTCATCGTTTCCAACGAAACCGTGCATTCCCTGACCGATCATACGGAGACCCTTCTGGATGATTTCTTCGAAAGAACGGCCGATAGACATGATTTCACCCACCGACTTCATGCTTGAACCGATTTCACGAGATACACCGGCAAACTTCGTCAAGTCCCAACGAGGGATTTTACAGATATAGTAATCGAGTTGAGGAGCTACGTATGCAGAGTTCGGAGTTCCCATTTCACCAATCTGGTCGAGTGAGTATCCCAATGCGATTTTAGCTGCAACAAATGCCAGCGGATAACCGGTAGCCTTGGAAGCCAAAGCGGAAGAACGGCTCAAACGGGCGTTTACTTCGATGACACGGTAATCGTCTGTATCTGAATTGAAAGCATACTGAATGTTACATTCACCTACGATGCCGAGATGACGGATACATTTGGTAGACAGTTCCTGCAACATTTTCAGCTCCTTATCGTCCAACGAGCAAGTAGGAGCTACCACGATAGATTCACCGGTATGGATACCCAACGGGTCGAAATTCTCCATGCTGGCTACTGTGAAGCAGTGGTCGTTAGCGTCCCGGATCACTTCAAATTCGATTTCCTTCCAACCTTTCAGAGATTCTTCCACCAGGATTTGTTTGGAGAATGCGAAAGAGCTTTCAGCCAGTTTCAGGAATTCTTCTTCGTTAGCGCAAATACCGCTACCAAGACCTCCCAATGCATAAGCCGAACGCACCATGACAGGATAACCAATCTTACGGGCAGCCGCAATGGCATCTTCCATGCTTTCTACCGCCTGGCTTACCGGAGTCTTCATTTCTATTTCATCCAGTTTCTTCACGAACAGGTCGCGGTCTTCCGTATACATGATGGCTTCTACCGATGTACCAAGCACCTTCACTTCGTATTTATCAAGAATCCCCTGCGTGTAGAGTTCAGCTCCGCAGTTCAATGCAGTCTGTCCGCCGAATGCCAGCAAGATACCGTCGGGACGTTCTTTCTTGATAATTTCTTCTACAAAATAAGTATTTACGGGAAGGAAATACACTTTGTCGGCAATACCTTCAGAAGTCTGAATGGTTGCGATGTTCGGGTTTACCAATACTGAGCTGATACCTTCTTCTTTCAAAGCTTTCAGTGCTTGTGAACCAGAGTAGTCGAACTCTCCGGCTTGTCCGATTTTGAGTGCTCCAGAACCCAAAACGAGAACTTTCTTGATTTCCTTTTCCATTTCTTTTGTTGTTATAATAAGTTGTTATTTCTAAGTTCGTCCATAAAAAAAAATGCGTTACCCTCAAAAAAGGATTAACGCATTACCAAAGAACTAAAATATCGTTTTTGGAAATAAGAGAAGAAGACTTTCGTTTCGGGATGAAAAACATCCGAATGTAAATAATACTTGCTTCTAATTTCCTGTTGATTCATTGTTGACTTCAAAATTTGTGCAAAGTAACGACATATTTTGCACATGACAAAAAGATACGTTCACTTTTTTACTGAAATAATTTACCGTGTTAATGAAACAGTCGTTTTTCCATTGGCTTTTAATGATTACATTCTTATCTTAAGCAGGCACAAATCATGAAGTAACTGCATTTTGATGTTTCTTTCAGTTTTTATCCTTATCTTTGTCGCCATTATATAATAAGGTAATAAATATGGGAAAAGAAAAAATCATATTGACGGGCGACCGTCCTACCGGAAGACTTCATATCGGTCACTATGTAGGTTCGTTGAAACGCAGAGTTGACCTGCAAAACGCAGGTGATTATAGTAAGATGTTTATCTTCATTGCCGATTCACAGGCATTGACAGACAATATAGACAATCCGGAAAAGGTGCGTCAGAATGTAATCGAAGTTGCTCTTGATTATCTGGCTTGTGGTATTGATCCGACTAAAGCTACGATTTTCATCCAGTCGCAAATACCGGAACTATGCGAACTTAGTTTCTATTATATGGACCTTGTCAGCGTATCCCGACTGCAACGTAACCCGACTGTGAAATCGGAAATCCAGATGCGTAACTTTGAAGCAAGTATTCCCGTAGGTTTCTTTACTTATCCCATCAGCCAGGCAGCAGACATTACAGCATTCCGCGCAACGACTGTCCCTGTGGGTGAAGACCAGGAACCGATGCTCGAACAGGCTCGCGAAATCGTTCGCCGTTTCAACTATATATATGGTGAGACATTGGTAGAACCGGAAATCCTGTTGCCGGACAATGCAGCTTGTCTGCGTCTTCCGGGAACTGACGGTAAAGCTAAAATGAGTAAATCGCTCGGAAACTGCATCTACCTTTCGGAAGAACCGGAAGAAATCCAAAAGAAAATCATGAGTATGTATACCGACCCGGGACATCTCCGCGTACAAGATCCGGGAAAAATTGAAGGTAATACGGTATTTACTTACCTGGATGCTTTCTGCCTCCCCGAACATTTCGAACGTTATTTACCGGACTATCCGAATCTGGCAGAACTGAAAGCACATTATCAACGCGGCGGATTGGGTGACGTGAAAGTAAAACGTTTCCTAAATTCCATCATGCAGGAGACTTTGGAACCGATTCGCAATCGTCGCAAGGAGTTCAGCAAGGATATCCCTGCTATCTACGAGATGCTTCAGCAAGGCTGCGAAGTGGCAAGGGCTGCGGCCGCCGAGACTTTGGCTGACGTGAAGAAGGCGATGAAGATTAATTATTTTGATGATAAGGAATTAATCGAAGAGCAGGTGAAACGTTTCTCGCAAGAGTAAAAGATTTCGTCTGGGAATAAACATAATTATAAGGTAAAGGCTGCCCTTCTTTTGTAGAACAGGCAGCCTTTCTTATCGGATATTTTTCAAAGATTCAGTTTGTTTCTTCCTCGTCATTCTTGAACAACACATCCTTTAGTTTCTGATAAAGGAATGAAAGTATCAGCAATATCAATCCCAGAATGATAAATACAATAATCTTGCCAATGGTCGGCATAGCCCATAAATCATCAAAGACGAGTTTGAGCAGGACTAATCCGAAAGTCGCAAGGCTCACCATGCGGAGTAGTTTCTGATGCAGGCGCATGCCCAACCCCATTTGGACGAACCCGGCAATGCTTAATGAGAGTGACAGCCCGGCACTGAAATCGTCCACTCCTACTTGCCAAAGGAAAGAGCGTACCATTGTCAGCCAAAGGAGCGTGGCAAGAATATTCAGATATACGGTAAAACGGGATTTTATGCCGATTGATGTATAGTACATACGTGCTACATAATACAAATTCGCTATTACGGACACAGCTGTCAGCCATGGTAGTACAACAGGAGGGGAAGTCCATATTCTCTGGTCGCCCCATATATTTATAATATATACAAGTACGTTTGCCCCGATAGTCAAGATATAAGAAGTGAGATGTTTCGTTATCGGGAATCGTTTTCTGAAAGCATAGCAAACACTCGAAATGGATATGGCTGTAAACAAGAACATAGCTCCGCTTCTCGTCGTCCCTTCAAAATACAAATTGAATTCCATCATAAATGTATAATAAAGTATGATTACGGAGACGATAAGCATAAAAGGATTCCAGAAGCTGTATTTCAACCGGCGTGCCGTAGAGAAGAAGGAATGATAATATTCCATTAATAAAGCAAATGCTCCTGTCGCTAATCCCACAAACAAAGAGGTGGCAAATGAACTATTCAGAAAAATTGTATCCAAGGAATGATGTTCAAACATCACACTATACACATCCATCAAGTAAGAAACGAAAGTGAGTCCTACCAGAACTTTAGCCGCATACTCATATACTCTAATTTTCGACTTAACATAGAGCCACAACAGCAATACCATTTCCGATGCCCAAAGCAAGGTTATATAGTTTCCGTCCAGTTGAATCGGAACTGTAATGGAGACAAATGTCAATACAAGCCCCAGTGTGGTATGAACCAGAAATTTATACTCTTTGCGGTTCTTCCAGAGCCAAAGCACCAGTCCTAAATTAACGAGTGCGATAAACAGGCTCAACAAGCCGCTTGCTTTGAAAGATAATCCCATATTCCGCAAGAATAAGGCTCCTGAAAGTAAATAGATAAAATTATTCGTTATAATAACGAATACTAATCCCCGGCTCATCGTCCGCATATTCTCTCCACGAAGGATAGAAAACACCGGAAGTAGAAAGATAAAATAGAACAGAGTAGCAAACCAAAACAGATGGTTCGAAATAACCGTAGAACTAGAGGTATAGTTAAACAAAAGAAAGATTCCCATTATCAGGCAAGTAAAGACAAATGAAATCATTGGAAGTTCACTCCACTTTTTATAAATGGAAAGTCCGAACATACCCAGATTTAATATGCTCACGTAAGTGAACAGTACCAAATAACTTCCTTCCCCGCTACTCACTATGAATGGCGCAAGGAAGCCTCCTACAAGAGAAATGATAGCCAACTCACGCCGATTATATACCACAGACAGAATAGACATAAACACTGTGACACCAATCAGAATGATAAAGGCCATAGTCTGCGAGAAAATATGATAATAATGGAAAGCAATGGCAACTGTAAGATAGAACACAGCGAAAGCACCACCCGCAAGCAGCGAACTGAAGGTTCGGTATTTCTTTTGCAACCGTTCGGCAACAGCCAGCAATACAGCTCCCGTCAAGAAACCAAGCACGGTACGGAAGGTTTCATTAATCCAGTTTTTATCAATGGCATACTTTACAAAGAAACCTACACCGATTACAAATATAAGGATACCAATCTTTCCGAAAAGGTTCTCACCAATGAATTTTTCATAGTTCACCTGCTTCTTTTGTTTCGGAACAGTCGGGGCAACCGGAACAACCGGAGTAGCCGGAGTAACCGGTACAACTGGCACAGTCGAAGATTCAGCGGATTCCTTCCGAACAGCCTCTACGCAAACTTCCTCCATTCTCGTTTCAAGCGTCTTTTCAGGCGTCTTTTCCAATGTCTCACGGACAACTGCTTCAACAACCGATTCGTGTTTTTCCTGAACAGTCTCTTCTCGTTGTCCGGTCTTTACTACCTTAACATGCTCTGCCGCTTGAGGCATCACAGGAATATCTTTTGTTTCTTTTTCTGATATTTCCTCTTTCGGCTTGGAGGCTTCAGCAACAGAATTTTGCTGAACCTTGAGATAATCTTCCATCCGTTTCTTCATCTCATTCAACTCTTTCTCTATTTTTCCGAAGCGATTGTCCAACCTACTCAATAAAATAAATAACATAACTAAAACGAGTAGTGCATATACGGTATTAAAGTCGTCCATAATATTCCAGATTTGAGTTCTATAGCACAAATATAGATAATTATTAATAGCTCCAATCAATTGTTATTAAATTATTTGGATTATCCCAACAATGCAATTTTACATCAATTGCATAAATCAGGATACAAATCCTCTAAATCAGGAAAAAAATCTCCTCATTTTATAAAAAAGAATAGAGCTTACAAATTTCAAACAATTATACGGCTTTTATTCTTCTTTTTCCTATCTTTGCCACAATATCAATAAAAATCACACAAATTATTCACTTAAACACAAGAAGCATGAAGCACCTTAAATTTCTATTTGCACTTGGCGGCATTCTTTTCTTATCTTGCCAAACAGTATCCGCACGTGGTTTAAAAATCCCTTTCGGCGACCGCGAAGTATTAACCAAAGTAGCAGATTTGCCTGATACCGAAGAGTACCAAACAGACGATGGAAACTACATTGATCTGGCAACTTTCCATCAGGAGTTCAACATCGCTTACCTTCTCCCTCTATACATAGAGAAAGAGCCTCGCCTGGTCGGCTATTGCGAAAAGGAAGACACTTACTATGAACTGACGGAAGAACAACTGGCTACCATCCTAAAAGAAAATAATTTGGATGGAGAGAAGTTGAACAAGGTCAGCTTCTATTCCCGTTATGGCGGTAAAGCTGTCGGACTTCTTATAATTGCCCTTATCATTTGGGGATGTATTCCTGGAAAAAAGAAAGAAGTGAAACCCGTGGAAGTATAAAACAAACCATTATTAATAACATTAAAAAGTACAAACTATGTCTATTTACACCTTTGTTCCGGTCATTTTCATTGTTCTATATCTAGGATACTGGTTTTACATGAAAAAGAAAAACTCGCAACAGGCACAAGTAGTGAACAACACCGATTTCAAAGCTGAATTTGCAAATGCAGAACAGTATAAAAACCTCTGCTTAAACTCTGATTTATCTTTCCTGAAAGAAGCTATGGGAGAAGAAAAAATTGACGCTTTCAACTATGCCAGCAATGAGTATGGTGTAGCATCCGCACTCAAAGACGGAATGAAAGATAAGCTGAAAGGAATGGCCACCTTAGGAACTGTACGTTTCAATACCGTACAAACTCCCAAATATCTGGTATTGAGCGGAGACAATCTGCACCTATTCGATACAGACACAGATGGAGAAATCGACAATCATTTTGTATTCAATCAGGCGCGTCTTGAAAATTCCCGTCTCATCGCAATTCCTATGGAGGGACAAGTACAAGCACAGGCACAAGCCAGAGGAAACAACGTGAAAGCATACAAACTTTCATTGCAAACCGACGAGAAACCTGTTGAACTCATTATCTACTCCTGTCTGATATTTACAAATATCCCGGAGATTCCGACAGATCTACAAGAAACAATACAGGATATTATCATTGGCAATGACTTCTTGAAACAATTGGGTGACAAATATCCTAATTTGAAAGTCTCATTGCCGATATTTAGCTAAAGAAGGACATATACTTAGAAAAAATAACAGCGGAAGGTTAGCTAGTTACCAAACATTATGCGTCCCGGCGGATTTGCAATCCGCCGTTCTCCGAGTATCAGGATTTATAATCCGCAATACACCTATACTTTATATAGTTCGGATTGAAAATCCTGATGCTCAAAGCAATCGGATTACAAATCCGATTGAACAGATCTCTGCAGATACTCCCCGCAGAAATTCAAAAGTAAAATTAAAAGCGATACAGTTTCGTTCGGACAAGAAGTTGAAACAATCTGTCGGATATATAAAAATAAAGCAAATGAAGCGGGTCAAGCACTCTGCCAAATTATCGGAAATAGAGATAGACATGCGGCTAAAAGAGTATTTCAGCGATCATCAGATTATGCAACGTTCCGACTTTCAAGGCATCACGATGGTACGTTCCACAGCCATGATTCATATTCGCCGACTCCGTCAGGAAGGCAAGCCGCAGAATATCGGCATTCCCAGTCAACCTATTTATGTGCCGGCCCCAGGATTTTATGGAAAGTCCAGAGATTATCAGCCTGTCAAATAAACTAAAACAAAATATCAGAGGAGATACCCCCAAAGAACAGATATAAAAAAGGCGGCTGAAAGCATGAACCCCTCTTTTCAGGGTTCGCTTTCAGCCGCTATCTCTTTCCAGCAAGCGATTACAGAGAATCGCTGAATGCTGAAATCGCTTTTTTACTTTTTATTACTGTGCAGATTCTACCAATACTACACGGTTCAGAATCGGTTGACCGAATTTGTCAACACCACCACCGGCTGCAACTTTCAGTCTATCGGCAGAGATGCCATACTTCTTAACCAACAAGTCTTTAACAACCTGTGCACGTTCCAAACTTAACTTCTGATTGAAAGCAGGAGTACCGGTTGCAGAGTCAGCATATCCGTTGATTGTGTATGTAGCATTCGGAGATTCTTTTATCTTGCTGGCAAGATATGACAAGTTCATTTCTTCTTGCGGAGATAATTTATCAGAACCGATCTTGAAGAATACGGTACGCGGAGCAATGTTAGTATCTGTGATAACAACTTCTTCAGTATCTTCTACTTCTACTGGTTGTTGTGCATTTGCCAACTGTTGTTGCAATTGCATATTAGCTGCTGCCATTGCATTCATCTGATTACGCATCTGATTCAATTCAAGTTCAGAGATAATCTGTGGAGTAGGACGTTGGAATCCGCGAGTAGGGAAGTAATAAGTCACACCGAGGGTAGCACCTAAGATACCATCATAATCGGGTCTACCTCCATGTTCTCCGTCAAACTTGCCTTCCAGACCTGTTGCACTCAACTCCAGATTCAAGTCAACAGCATTCGACAAACGGAAGCGGTTGATAATACCTGCATTGAAAGTAGCGGAGTTAGTGTGAGGACGAGAATAAGCATGAGCCCAGCCGGCACCTATATAAGGGATAATTTCATATACGCGGTTCGGATTATATCCACCGAAAAGTGCGTTCAGGTTAATCATCAAATCACCATGCAAGTTCATGTAGTCCCATCTTTGTTTGTAAGAACCGTCTTCTCTCGGACCACCCACTACATAATTAGCAGTTTCGCTGGTAGTGAATCCTTTTGCCTGCAATCCGCTGTATTGCAAACGCAGCCCGAATCCCGGAGTTACCCATTTGCCGACAGACACGTTAAATGTAGGAGCAACACGGTCTCTGAATTTGCCGATATGGTCATTGTTTCCATATAGCACCTGGCGCCGCCTCCTACAGAGAAGAACCAGTTACTCCAGAAAGGATTAGTTATTACTTGATATTTATCTTGTACCTGAATCACTTCGTATTCAGTTACAGTCATTGTCTGCTGCGCAGAAGCGACAGACGCAACGCCGGCAAATGCCAGCAACATCAGAATCTTTTTCATATACCTAATAGTTAAGTGGTTATTTAAATCTTTTTCTTTGTTGAACTATTTAAATAACACGAACCGAACTAAAAGGTTTTAGAAAAAGATGAAATTATTTGTTTTATTTGAATAATCTTTCGATGTCTTCCTCCTTGATTGTTGTCAAAACAGTTTTCCCATCAGGGGTGTAATTCGGTGAGGGACAGGCAAAAAGGTTGTCTACAAGGCTTACCATTTCTTCATTACTCAACACCTGTCCGTAAACAATAGCCGCCGCGCGAGCCAATGTTAATGCCAGAATACTTTGGATTTCTTCCTTGACGTCACTTCCTTTTTCCATCGCCGTATGCAGCATATTACGCACCAGTTCCACCGGATTCAGACCTTCAATCCCCGAAGGAATACCATTAATGGCATAGCTACCGCCTCCCAGATTACTCAAATCGAAACCGACTGCAGACAAATCATCCATAATACTTTGCAGTACAGCTGCTTCCGAAGCCGGCAACTGTAAGATTTCCGGGAACAGGACGCCTGTGATACCCCCTGTTTCTGTTGGATCTGTACCATATAACGATCAAAAAGTACCCGTATGTGTGCCCGGTGCTGATCGATTAGCATCAAACCGGATTTAACTGAAGTCAAAATAAACCGCCCTTTAAACTGCAAATGCTGATTTCCTTTCTCTATCACCGGTTCACTGGCATACAAAGTAGAAGAAGCGGCAGAGGTGACCGTCTCCATCTTTTCTTCAACGAAAGCGGGTTGACCGCCAATAGAAGAGTCTTCCCAATCCATTTCGGGTTCCGGTTGCGGGTTATTCATCTTACTGGCTTTCGTCAGCCCTCCGTACAAATCTTCCCATTCCACTTTCGAACGGCTGTACGATCCGCCACCACCGCCACCGGCAGAAACTTTAAACGGATTATAATCTGTATTATAATGTATCTTCGGAGGCTCGGAAGATATTTTCTCCTCAAATGCCGGAATGTCAGGCATATCTTCCGTATCAAAATCAATGGAAGGGATCGCACTGAATTTACCCAACGACTCCTTCACGGATGCTGAAAGTATCTGCCAGATAGCCTGTTCATTTTCAAACTTGATTTCAGTCTTTGTCGGATGGATATTCACGTCAATATTAGCCGGATCTACATTGAAATAGATAAAGTAGGAAATCTGTTCACCAGTGGGAATCAACTGTTCATAAGCCTCCATGACTGCCTTATGAAAATAAGGATGACGCATATAACGCCCGTTGACAAAGAAATACTGATGTGCCCCTTTCTTACGGGCTGTCTCCGGCTTGGCTACATATCCGGAGATTTTCACCATGGTAGTATTGACCTCTATGTTCAGTAACTGCTGATTGAGCTTCTTACCGAAAATAGCAAGGATACGTTGACGTAATTGTGATACCGGAAGATTGAATAACTCCGAATCATTACTATAAAGCGAAAAGGCAACCTCCGGATGCACCAAAGCGATCCGTTCAAATTCGGCAAGGATGTTACTCAATTCCGTTGAATTAGCCTTTAGAAATTTACGACGGGCAGGTACATTAAAGAATAGGTTCTTTACAGAGAAGTTACTTCCTTTAGAACAGGACACAGCCTCCTGACTTTCCACTTGAGAGCCTGCAATCACCAGTTTCGTGCCCAATTCTTCCGATTCCGGACGTGTCTTTAACTCTACCTGTGCCACAGCAGCGATGGAAGCCAATGCCTCTCCGCGAAATCCCATTGTACGCAAAGCAAACAGATCCGCCGCTTGACGTATCTTGGAAGTGGCATGTCGCTCAAAAGAAAGACGGGCATCCGTTTCGGACATTCCTTTTCCATCATCAATCACCTGAATGCTGGTTTTACCTGCATCAGTCACCAATACATGTATATTTTGTGCATCTGCATCAATCGCATTCTCCACTAGCTCCTTGATGACAGACGCGGGACGTTGTATCACTTCACCGGCAGCAATCTGGTTAGCTACCGAATCAGGTAACAAATGAATTATATCGCTCATTCTTCGTAAATTAATAATTAAAAGTTCCAGCTTCCTGTCGCCAAATAATGCCACAGATAAAGAAGGAAAGCAATGATTATCAGTATGATTCCGAAAGAGACAGGTTTGCGGCCACTCGCTTTTCTTCTTTTCAAATGCGTAGTACCTTCGATGAACTTACCGCGAATATCCTCCGGATTAAATTCCTTTTCCGGAAGCATCCCCAAGTCACGTTTGGCGTTCTCCTCCATCTTTGCGAGCTTTTCTTTCCGCTCGTCTACATAAATGTATTGATGATTAAAGCACGGGGCTTTCTCATTGAGTTAAACATTCCCATACTACTTCATATTTATTAAGTTTCGCTTTTCTGTTTTGGGTCGCCGGTCGGTGGTCGGTTTCAGTGTATCGCCCGCACGCTTACCCCGCCAGTTAAAGATATCATCCTTATTCAGCGGACGGACATAGTCGAACCAGGCAAAAGTGGGAAGACGCAATTTATCAGGCGGTATCTGGTCCATCGGATACATCGTTCCGTTGGATTTACCGATAAACAGTCCTTTTTCCATCTTCTTGTCCTTCATATAAAGATGAAGCACACTACCTTCCAGACAATTAAATCCGGTCATCGTACTGTCTTTTTCTTCCGGATAGAAAGCGGTCAACACATTACCAATCACTTCAATATGACGCATATCTCCATTGATGAAATAGGCTTTCATCTCTTTGCCGGACACTTGGTTATAATGAATAGAATCTTTCATTTCCACCGTCAACGCCTGGTTGATGATATGCGCCCAGTCAATCGTGCTGTCATTCATATAAATCTTGATCTGCTCGCCAAGTAGTTGCTGCCCTTCATTCCAAAGAATAGGGTCGGTATACATGGTCATACAGGAATCCTTCGAATTATAGACCAGTGAGTCACATACTCCTTGAACATCCGTACGATACATACGTACCTTGTGATAAGCCTTCATCAACCGGAAAACGGAATCGGTATTCAGGTTGTAAGACACCAACTGCAATGTATCGCCATGCATAAAAAGACTGTCAGGCCCTTGCGAGTAGTCGATTGCCACAGCACGTTTCGTCGCAAACGCGGAGTCTGTCAATTCATTATAGAAACAATAATCACCCGTCAGCATATTCTTATTAATGGAATCTGTCATCTTCACATTATCGAACGCCTCGCCATAACCGATGATACGGTCATAGAACAGACTGTCGCCTACCAGTTTCTTTCCCTGATTGGTCAGTACCGAACGGTCCAACAGTTCGGCTTGTTCGGTCATTGTATTATAGAATCCCCGTTCCGAATAGATATGATTATTATCACTGACGATATTGGAAGGTCCGAGAATAACTGCGATTTTGCTTTCCGTATTATACCTTAATGTATCGGAAGTCAACACAAACTTAGGGTTTACCAACTTCACATCATGGTTGAATACCGACTGTTTTGTTGCAGGACTGTATTCTCCCCAATCGGAAGTCAATACATTCTCTTCATCCATCAAGGTTCCTCCCTCGAAATAATATCCGAGGTCGTAGAGACGGTCGTAGTTCAAGCTATCTGTCAACAGGGTGGTGTTCCGATTAATCATCTTCACATTTTCACGAGCTGCGCTATTTGCGTCATTCCGTCATAATAAAGATAATCACCGTAGATGAACAAAGTGTCTCCCTGTTCCATACGTACATTACTGAAGGCCTCCACAGAGTTGGTTTTCTCAAAAATCAGTGCACTGTCACAGTACATATACATACTGTCATGGCGCAATTTCACGTTACCAATCAACACCTGCACATCCGGACGCGCCAACTTATCCGCCTGACCTTCATCAGCATGAAGCAGATAAACTTTGGTCTTTTTATTCTCCGGTTGTTTCTTGTTGTCCGATTGTTTCTTATTGCCTGCCGGTGTTTTGGCTTTTGAAGCCGACTTAGACGTATCCGCAGCCGATTTAATTGAATCCCCTGTCACAGGTTTCTGTCCCGTTGGCCTCACTTGTGCTACAAGACATACACCAAACAGGCATAGAAAGCCTATAAGGAGCCATCTATGCCTGTCTTGTTGTTTATTTTTTTTATTTGTTTTCAGCATATAAAATCAAAGCAAGGTTACATCAGTCCTTCTTGACCCAACCCGGATACTTGAAGTCACACTTCTGCCAGTTTTCGTTGATGCGTACATAAGTATGTTTCTGCTTGTCCAGAATCCATTTCTGCAACATCTCTTCACGGCGTTTCTCCATCACAATTTCTTTCAGGTCCTGATAGTCTTCTGCAATGGTTGCTTTATGACCGTTGATTTTTGCTTTCAACTTCACGATAGCACATACTTCTTTTCCATCCTTCTCATTAATCATTGTAAAGGCTTTGGAAATTTCACCTACATTCATCTTATCCACTACCTTAGCAACGTCTTGAGGAAGATCCTGCATCTGGAACTTAGAAGTAGTCACACCTGAATTTTCATTGATGTTCACCATAATACCATGGTTGTTACGGGTGTCTTTATCCTGTGAGATAACGGCAGCCGCATCATCAAATGTAAATTTGTTGGCACGAATATCATCGGCAATAGAATCCAGACGGGCACAAGCCTCGGTCAGTTCTTTTTCCGATACTTTCGGACGCAACAAGATATGGCGAGTGTTGACACGGTCACCACGTTTTTCAATCAACTGGATAATGTGGAAACCAAATTCCGACTCCACAATCTTGGAAACTTTCTTCGGATCTTGCAAACTGAACGCTACATTCGCATAAGCAGGGTCCATCATACCACGTCCCATGAATCCACATTCACCACCTTTAATGGCAGATGCCTTGTCTTCCGAATACAAACGCGCCAATGTAGAGAAGTCAATTTCTCCTTTTGTCACACGATCCGTATAATCACGCAACGTCTTTTTTACATCCTCAATCTCCGAGATAGGAATTTTCGGTTGTAAAGTAATGATCTGCACTTCTACCTGTGTCGGAATGTAAGGAATACTATCTTGTGGAAGGTCTTTAAAATAACGGCGTACTTCTGCCGGAGTCACTTTGATTTCTCCTACCAGTTTCTGCTGCATCTTCTGAACGGTCAATCCGTCACGTGCATTATCACGTAGCGTCTCACGAATCTGGGTGGAAGTTTTATTGAAATACTCCTCCATCTTCTCTCTGGAACCGATCTGCTGAATGTACATGTTGGTCATCATATCCACACGCTGGATGATTTCCGCTTCGGAAACCTCGATACTGTCCAACTTTGCCTGATGCAGGAACAACTTCTGCACGGCAATCTCTTCAGGAATTACACAATAAGGATCGCCGTCAAATCTGCGTCCATTATACAAGGCATCCATACGGGCCTCTTCTACATCTGATTTCAAAATAGCTTCGTCACCTACTACCCAAACTACTTCATCAACCACATTATCTTGTGCATAGGTTGCCACATTAGCAAATATTGCCAGGACAAGGGTAACAACAAATCTAAAGTTCACAAACTTCTTCATTCTTTGTATTTAATAATTATATATAATCTTCTTCTTACTTACTGCTTGCTGATACAAGTCGTTCTTTACCTGTTCCATAAAGCTCACCCGTTTCTGATTAACCAGTAAGTCTTTCACTTCCGAACGGGCAAATTCATACGGTTTCTCTTCACCAATTCCGCGATAATCGCTCACATTCAGGAAATAATAATAGGCCGTATCTTTCAATTCTACCTGACGGTGTTTGTCTACGTACTCTTCCGGTGCCTCTACTTTCAGTGGAATCATATCCAGTACATCAGTCACGGACACCCATTTGTCATAAAAGTATTCGTATTTCACTGCATTCTGCAAACTATATTTTTCCAGGCTCTCGACAGCATCCTGTTTTTCCGACTTATACCACCTGCGCACATTGTTCAGCTGGGGAGCCGTCAACGGCACTTTGATAAACAATCCCTTAATCAACGGGGTTTCCAGTTTAAACAGTTCTTTGTTTTTCCCGTAATATTCTGCGATCTCTTGTTCGGAAATATCATTCGACAGCTTCTGGTTTATCAACTCCTGCTGATAAGTATGCATAATCAACGCTTTCCGATAATTCTCCACCAGTTTGTCAACATCCACATTATCGGGAATATTGTTCGCAGCTTTCTCATATAATAAAATCTCTTCCGCCCAACTACGAATATAATGTTCGGTGAAGAGAATACTATCATCTTTTGACAATCCGACCGGAAGCACGGACATCAAATCTTCTTTATATAAAAAGTTACCGTCCACCTCTACCAAAGGAGTCTTTCCTTTGTGGTCGCGCTGTTCCTTGCACGCTCCACAACCAAGAAGGGTAATCAGTAAGAGGACTAATATTCGCATTGGCAACTAAAATCTACTTATTTAAGGTACGAAGATAGTGAATAATCGGTTACATCAGTTATTATTAACTGTTTTTAAAACCTCTTGGTTTATTTCAACCTTACCAAACTCCCTCAATTCCCGCGCCCAGCACGTGTCAAGATAGCTCGATAATCCTTTCGCACCTGTTCAATTACTTCCCGATAATCATCCGGTCCTTTCATTTTTTCGCCTACCACAATGGTAAAAGGATAAGACATCACGGGTTCGAAACCACCCTTCTTAAAGACCAGTTTATCTATATATTTATTGTCTCCGTCGGCAAAAATACCTTGTTCAACCTGTATCTTTTCCGTCCCGGATGTATTAAAAGTTTGCCGAAGCTGGTCCGCCCACTCTTTTTCCGGCACTTTCTTCAGCATTTTTTTAGCTTGCTTTGCCGTCTTTTTATCAACGCAATGAAGCACGACTCCTCTATACCGGGGACTCTCCCACCGATAATCCGACGAATGAAATTTGAAATAGGTAGCCAATCCGGCCCGGTCATTAATGGCAGGCAACTCTATTTTCTGCCGTGTGATCTCTTTTACCAAATAGTTTTCGTCAGATTCCCGCAAGGCAATACGAATTTCCGGATGCTTTTTATCTATATTCCGACTTTCATAATCCAATAATGATTTAGCTATAAACCCTTCCAACTGGCGTTTGGCAGCTTGAGGATGAGAAGAGGCAAACTGCGTGAACATAGCTCCGGTATATGCCTGTCCATCAATCGTAAAGAGATTTTGTTCTGTCCGGCCTTTCGTCAACAGCTCTTCCATTGCTGCCTGATTCGGGGTATACTGCCATGACTTTTTTAATCGGTCGAGCATCGCTGCCGTGCCTTTGTCTAAAATTTCCTTACGCCGTAACCGCTCTATCAACCTGCCACTGACATTTTCATAAGCAAATGCTTCCTCCCGGTCAATCACTTTCAAGATATGAATCCCTTCAGGAGTGAAGAATGGCTGTGATACCGCACCTTTCGCCAAAGAGAAAGCGACATCCTCAAATTCACTCGTTGTCTCCAAACTTTCTATCCATCTACTCTGCTTATCATCCGAATAGATTTCCACCAAACGGTTAAAATTCAAATCCGGCTGATTCTGTATCACCCGGTATATAGAATCCATCCGGGCTTTTTCTTCTTCCAAATGACGGGAAGTAACCGTCTGCGGTAAACGTTTAAAAATTTGCATGACTTGCACCCGGCCGCTACGTGCTTTCAATCCCATCTTCTGATACAAGACACGGGCACAACTATCCATCACTTGTTTGTCAATCAGATAAGATTCTACCAATTCTGTCCGACGCTTCTCGTGTTGTTTACGGAAAACTGTAGTCGTATCAAGTCCGGCAGCCCTGGCCGCTTCCACCTTCAACTTTGATTGAGCGAAAAGTGCCGCATACTCTTTTGGTGAAAGCTGGGCATTTGAGCGTTCCGCATAACGGCGGTATGCATTTTCAAATTCCGAACGGAGTATCTCTCTTCCGTTAACACGCATCAATACCGGATCTTCTTGCGCAAAGACCGCGACAACAAAGAGAGAAATACATCCCAACAACAGGCTTCTTTTCATCATCATTTTTTATTTTCCAAACAATAAACAACAAACATCACAGAGGCAATAACAGATAAACAACAAACGGTGAGCAGTGAACACCTTGCTGACAACACAGCCTGTTCACCGTTCACCGTTAATAGTTCACCGTATCTATCTATTATTCCGGACGGCTATAGTTAGGCGATTCACTAGTAATCGTCACGTCGTGCGGATGGCTTTCCATTACACCTGCATTGGTAATGCGGGTAAACTTAGCATCATGAAGTTTATCAATATTGGCAGCACCGCAGTATCCCATACCTGCACGCAAACCACCTGACAACTGATAGACAACCTCGAAAAGTGTACCTTTATAAGGAACACGGGCAGCAATTCCTTCCGGAACCAGCTTCTTCACATCAGCAGTTCCGCTCTGGAAGTAACGGTCTTTCGAACCGTTCTCCATCGCTTCCAACGATCCCATACCACGATAGGATTTAAATTTACGTCCATTGAAAATGATTGTGTCGCCCGGAGACTCTTCTGTTCCGGCAACCAACGATCCGATCATTACACAATATCCACCGGCAGCCAACGCTTTCACTACATCGCCCGAATAGCGCAAACCACCATCGGCAATCAAAGGAATACCTGTACCCTTCAAGGCTTTTGCTACATCATAGACAGCAGACAACTGTGGAACACCTACACCGGCAACCACACGAGTGGTACAGATAGAACCCGGACCGATACCGACTTTCACTGCATCCGCTCCTGCTTCTACCAACGCTTTTGCAGCTTCTCCGGTAGCAATATTACCCACTACGATATCAATGTTCGGGAAGCGTTTCTTAGCTTCTTTCAGTTTTTCAATCACAAACATAGAGTGTCCGTGAGCCGTATCAATCACAATTGCATCCGCACCGGCATCTACCAATGCCTGCATACGATCCAGCGTATCGGCAGTCACACCTACACCGGCAGCTACACGCAAACGACCTTTGGCATCTTTACAAGCCATCGGTTTATCTTTTGCTTTTGTAATATCTTTATAAGTAACAAGACCGATCAACTTTCCGTCCATTCCGACAATCGGAAGTTTCTCGATCTTATGTTTCTGAAGAATCTGTGCAGCAGATTCCAGATCAGTAGACTGGTTTGTAGTTACCAATCTTTCTTTCGGAGTCATGACAAGATCAATATGTTTAGCCATGTCTCTTTCGAAACGCAAATCTCTGTTAGTAACAATACCCACCAAATAACCTTCATCATCTACCACAGGGATACCACCGATTTTGTATTCCGCCATGATGTCCAGTGCATCCTGCACAGTAGAACCTCTTTTAATAGTTACGGGATCATAAATCATACCATTTTCGGCACGTTTTACAATAGCAACTTGTCTTGCCTGTTCTTCGATAGACATATTTTTGTGAATCACGCCGATACCACCCTCACGAGCAATGGCAATAGCCATTTTCGCTTCGGTAACCGTATCCATGGCAGCCGTCACAAAAGGAATTTTTAACTCAATGTTTTTTGAAAACTTAGTCGAGAGATCGACAGTGCGCGGTAAAACTTCAGAATAAGCGGGGATCAACAATACGTCGTCGTAAGTTAACCCATCCATTACAATCTTATCAGCAATAAATGACATAGGGCTATGCGTTTAAAAATTATTGCGTGCAAATATACGGTTTTTATTCAAAACCGCATACCTGCACGCCTATTTTTTTCGCTTTTTTAATTAGCCATTTCAGAGATGAACTTAATACGCACCAAGCGAACTTCCTCTTCAGTGAAGTCATCGCCTAATTCATCAAGCGCATCATCAATCTTATCAGTGGTAGATTCCTTGAAATAATCATAGATATCGAGCATGTGATCTTCATCCATGATTTCTTCCAGGAAATAATCGATATTCAGTTTGGTTCCCGAATAGACGATAGCTTCTACCTCGTCCAGAAGTTCACCGAACTCGATACCTTTGGAAAGAGCGATATCATCTAACGCCACTTTACGGTCAATTGCCTGAATGATAGCTACTTTCATCTTTGATTTATTGGCAACCGTACGTACCCGCAAGTCTTCGGGACGTTCTATTTCATTCTCTTCACAGTGGCGTTTGATTAATTTACAGAACTCTTCACCGTAACGTTTTGCTTTTCCGGCTCCTACACCCGGTATATTCTGCAATTCATCCAATGTCACCGGATAAATGGTAGCCATCGCTTCCAAAGACGGATCCTGGAAGATCACATAAGGCGGCACTTCCAGTTTCTTCGAGAGTTTCTTCCGCAAGTCCTTCAACATAGAATAAAGAGCAGGGTCTACCGCACAGGAACCACCGCCACGTGCCGGAACTTCTTCTTCCGTCTCTTCAAAGTCGTTGTCTTCGGTAATCTTGAATGACTTCGGCTTCTTCAAGAACTTGTGTCCTTCCTCCGTCACTTTCAGGAGTCCGTAATGTTCCACATCCTTGCTCAAGTAACCTGCGATCAGTGCTTGACGAATCACTGCGTTCCATGTTTTATCCTCTTCGCCCATACCGGAGCCGAAGACTTCGAGGTCTTCATGCAAATGCGCCTGTACTTCGGAAGTTTCTTTACCTTGTAGTATGTCTATAATATAATCTGCCTTAAAATTTTCTTTCACCGCGATAATCGCTTCAATCACGGCACACAATAACTCTTGAGCCTCCACTTGTTTTTTAGGGTTTAAACAGTTGTCACAATTTCCACAATTCTCTTCCGTATATTCTTCGCCGAAATAATGCAGCAACGTCTTGCGCCGGCATACGGAAGATTCGGCATAAGCAGCGGTTTCCAACAGAAGCTGCTTGCCAATTTCCTGCTCTGCCACAGGTTTTCCTTGCATGAACTTCTCCAGTTTCTGCAAGTCTTTGTTTGTATAAAAGGTTATGCACTGACCTTCACCGCCATCTCTACCGGCACGTCCGGTCTCCTGGTAATACCCTTCCAGACTCTTTGGAATATCGTAGTGAATCACAAACCTTACATCCGGCTTGTCGATTCCCATACCGAAAGCGATAGTTGCTACAATAACGTCCACTTTTTCCATCAGGAAATCATCCTGATTCTTAGTCCTCGCCAACGAATCCATCCCGGCATGATAAGGACGCGCATTGATACCGTTTGCCTGAAGGATTTCAGCAAGTTCCTCTACTTTTTTCCGGCTAAGGCAATAGATAATGCCCGATTTTTCCGGATTGTTTTTGATAAACTTGATAATATCCCTGTCAATATTAGCGGTCTTCGCGCGTACCTCATAATAAAGGTTCGGACGGTTGAACGACGATTTGAAAACTTGAGCATCTACCATTCCCAGATTTTTCTGGATATCATGCTGCACCTTTGGTGTCGCTGTTGCGGTCAACGCAATCAACGGAGCCTTTCCTATTTCGTTGATAATAGGGCGAATCCGCCGGTATTCCGGTCGGAAGTCATGTCCCCATTCAGAAATACAGTGAGCTTCGTCTACTGCATAGAATGAGATTTTCACCGAACGCAAAAATTCTACATTTTCTTCTTTCGTCAGCGATTCCGGCGCCACATATAGCAATTTTGTCTTTCCGGCAAGGATGTCCGACCTTACTTGGTCTATTGCGCCTTTGTTTAATGAAGAATTGATAAAATGGGCGACGCCATCTTCTTCACTGAAATTGCGCATTGCATCCACTTGATTCTTCATCAACGCAATAAGCGGAGAAATTACAATTGCCGTACCTTCCATCAAGAGCGAAGGTAGCTGATAGCATAAAGATTTCCCGCCACCGGTAGGCATCAGTACAAAGGTATCTTTACCATCGAGCAAGTTGTTAATGATCGCTTCCTGGTTTCCCTTGAACTTATTAAATCCGAAACACTTCTTCAGTTCATCTGTTAAATTAATCTTCCTTGCCATCTTAACTTAGGTTGTTTTATTCAGTTCATGGTTTAACTTTAGTAGGCTTCCTCCTTCAAGAGAGCCAAACAAAGTTATAAACAACTTCGTAATTACCAAGCAAAATGCGACTAATATTTTCAAGAAAATACAGTTACGATCATCTTTTGCAGCCTTACTCTTTGATTTTAAGCAGTTTGCAGTCGTGCCATATTCGCTTTTTCCAGTTGCATCTTTGCATAATCCAGCGTCACCTTATACTCTTTTTTGTCCTCTGAAGGGATTTCAAACATGACATCCATCATGATTGTTTCCACAATAGAGCGCAATCCACGGGCACCCAGCTTATATTCCACCGCCTTATCGACGATATATTCGAAGACAGCATCTTCAAATGTGAGCTTGATACCATCCATTTCAAACAGTTTGATGTACTGCTTGATGATAGAGTTTTTCGGTTCGGTGAGGATAGCACGAAGCGCATTCCGATCCAGCGGATTCAAATAAGTCAGTACCGGAAGACGTCCGATAATTTCGGGAATCAGTCCGAATGACTTCAAATCCTGCGGAGCGATATACTGCATCATGTTATTCTTGTCCACCGTCGCTGTTTTCTGCGACGCCGTATAACCTACGACATGTGTATTCAACCGTTGGGCGATCTTCTTTTCGATACCATCGAAAGCGCCGCCACAGATAAAGAGAATATTTTTGGTATTTACCGGAATCATCTTCTGGTCCGGATGTTTACGACCACCCTGGGGAGGTACGTTCACAACAGAGCCTTCGAGTAATTTCAGCAATCCCTGCTGTACACCTTCACCGCTCACATCGCGAGTGATGGAAGGGTTATCTCCTTTGCGGGCAATCTTGTCGATCTCGTCGATAAACACAATACCCTGTTCCGCTTCAGGTACATTATAATCTGCCACCTGAAGCAAACGGGTTAAAATACTTTCGATATCTTCGCCTACATAACCGGCCTCTGTCAGCACCGTAGCGTCTACAATGGTAAACGGCACGTGCAGCAACTTGGCAATCGTACGTGCAAGCAACGTTTTTCCGGTTCCGGTACTACCTACCATAATAATGTTCGACTTTTCAATCTCCACATCATCCCCGCTGTCTTTTTGCAACAGACGTTTATAATGGTTATAGACCGATACGGAAAGGAAGCGTTTTGCGTCATCCTGTCCGATCACATACTGGTCGAGGAATTTCTTGATTTCTACCGGTTTGGGCAGTTCTTTTAAATTGAGTTTGGTAGCTCCCGCGCTTTTCTTGCCTTCGCCCAATGCTTCCTGAGTAATCTCATAAGCCTGGGTAGCACAACTGTCGCAGATATAGCCGTTCATTCCCGTAATCAGGAATCCGACTTCGTTCTCCGACCGTCCACAGAAGCTACACCTTTTCTTTGTCTTTGAATCAGCCATTTTTATTTCTTAATCAATACCTCATCAATCATACCGTATTCTTTCGCTTCCTGAGCTGTCATCCAGTAGTCGCGGTCAGAGTCCGCCCATACCTTATCGAAATCAGTATGCGAATGATCGGCGATGATCGTATAAAGTTCTTTCTTCAATTTCTGAATCTCACGAGCTGTGATTTCAATGTCCGACGCTTGTCCTTGCGCACCACCCATCGGCTGGTGAATCATCACACGTGAATGAGGCAACGCAGAACGTTTGCCTTCAGCACCGGCAACAAGCAATACAGCCGCCATTGAAGCTGCCATACCTGTACAGATGGTAGCAACATCACTTGAAATAAACTGCATCGTATCATAAATGCCCAGTCCGGCATATACACTTCCGCCCGGAGAGTTGATATAGATAGAGATATCCTTACCCGGATCAACAGAATCCAGATACAGCAACTGTGCCTGAAGCGTATTCGCTGTATAGTCATCTACTTGTGTACCGAGGAAAATGATGCGGTCCATCATCAAACGGGAGAAAACGTCGAGTTGAGTAACGTTCAACTGTCTTTCTTCCAGAATATAGGGATTCAAATACCCGGCCTGCGATTTAATCACATCATCCAATACCATGCCATTCATTCCTAAATGCTTGGTTGCGTATTTTCTAAAATCATCCATGTTAATTGTTCCTTTCTTATAAATTAAAAATAAACGTAAGTACAAAGAAACGAAAAAGAATACAGAGACACAAAAAAACACAGAGTTATAATTTTATAAAAACTCTGTGTTTCTGTGACTTTATATTCTATTCAACCGAATGATTATTCAAACATCTTATTGAATTCTTCGATTGAAACGTTCTTGTTTTCCAAAGTAACCTGCGCTTTCAGAGCAGCAGCCAGCTTCACTTCTACAACACGACTTACCAAATTATTGATAGTTTCTTTCTTCTTCAACATCTCCTGTGCATAGTTGTCAAGCACATCATCAGGGATAGACAACATACCGTATTGAGCAAACTGTGCCTTCGTTGTTTCTCTAGCCATCTTCAGAACATCTTCCTGTTCTACTTTGATATCGTTTGCTTCAACCAACTGTTCCTTAATCAGGTGCCAAGTCAGTTCCTCGATGCTCTTATCATAGTTTTCAGCAACATATTCTTCGCCCTTTTCTTCGTTGTTCAGCAACATGATACGTTTCAGCAGAGCGTCAGAGAATTCCAACTTACCTACTTTTTCCATCATCACCTTGCGAATATCGATCAGGAACTTATAATCGCTGTCAGCAACAAATCTTGCTGCAATTTCTTCTTTAATCTTAGCGCGGAATTCCTCTTCAGTCTTCACAACACCTTCGCCGAATGCCTGGTCGAACACTTCCTGTGTCAATTCACCCGGAACAAAACGAGTGATTTCTTCTACCTGGAAGCTGAAGTCAGACTTAACGTCTTTCGCGATTTCCTTGTCGATCTTCAACAAAGAACCCAGTTCAGCAGCATGTCCGTCATAAGCAACATTCGGATTGAACACCAATACATCATTTACTTTTGCGTTAGCAAAAATAGCTTTCTGTTCGTCATTCTTCATGTAAGCAGGCATCAACACAGCAGCTTCTACCTGAATACCACCTTCTTTTGTATTGCCTTCTTCGTCCAACTGTGCCAGCAGACCTTTCAACATATCATTATCTTCGTAAGCATCTACCTTATCATACTTACCAGTGCGTTGAGTGTACATCTTCACCTGGTTGTCGATCATTTCTTCAGAAACTTCGATAGAATAATAATCTACTTTATCTTTAGCGCTTACTTCTGCTTTAAATTCAGGTGCCAAAGCGATATCGAACACGAATTCGAACTCTTCCATTGTATCGAAATCAATATTCTGCTGCTTTTCTTCATTAGGCAACGGCTCGCCCAACATATTCACCTTATTATCTTTAATATAATTGTAAACAGCTTCTTGCAATGCCTTATTCACAACCTCTGCAATCACCGATTTACCATACATCTTTTTAATAAGACTTGTCGGCACCATACCTTTACGGAATCCCGGAATCTGTGCCTTCTGACGGAGTGATTTCAACTCTTTGTCTACTTTCTCCTGATAATCTGCTTTCTCAAGCTTTACAGTAAGCTCTGCGCTTACTTTGTCAATGTTTTGTAATGAAACGTTCATTCTGACAATTATTTATTTGATTTATACTTTGTTCTATACTCAAAGAGGGTGCAAAATTAGTGCTAATCTTTCAAATTTCAAAAGACATTGCAGATTTATTTCAGCAACGCCACCCATCTTTCACACATCTTTTATTAATTATTTCATCAATTCCTCATATATAAACAACAATAAACCATCAGCAACGACCACGCCGCAGGTCCCCCGGCCTACTTTTTTCTCCGTCAAGCGAGCGCCCGTAACGAAGCGTTAAGAAGGGCAGACTGTTTGAGCGAAGCGAGTTTCTGCCCTTTAGCGTAGTGAAGGAAGCGAGTAGGAGAAAAAAGTCAGCCTTGAATTTTTCTTTGCTTTCTTTTCTTTCAAGAGAAAAGGAAAGAACTTTTTTTCTGATAATCCGCAAATTAACCTTCCAAAAAGATGGTTAATCCAAAAATTATTCTTTTCTTTGCTGCGGATTGATGGACCATTAGTTTCTCGATTTGATTACAAGGTTTTTACTTCCGTTACGAAACGCATTTGTAAACTCTCTGTCGTTTTAATCTTTTTATTAGTAACCATCTATCCAGAGAGTTTTATTCATTTATTTATTTTTTATCATTTTCATTATGAACATTTATGTTGGAAACCTTAACTACCGTGTTAAGGAAGGAGATCTGCAACAAGTGATGGAAGATTACGGAGCAGTATCATCAGTTAAAGTTGTTATGGACCGTGAAACCGGTAAATCCAAAGGATTCGCTTTCATCGAAATGGAAGACGACGCTGCAGCTGCAAAAGCTATTGCTGAATTGAACGGAGCTGAATACATGGGCCGTACAATGGTAGTTAAAGAAGCTAGACCTAGAGCTTAATTGCCGACGCTAATATAGCTAAGAAAAAAAGAAACTTCTGTCACCCCGATGACAGAAGTTTTTTTATTACCCTTCCATTCCTTGCACTTCCACGTCCTTCACCTTACGGAGCAAGTCTGAAGCAAAGATAAAGTTATTCAGTCGTTCGTTGGTAGAGGTAAAGATATCATCTTTTGTCCCTTCCCACTCTTTATGTCCTTCATAAATATAAATCACCTTCTCGCCAATTCCCAATACAGAGTTCATATCATGCGTATTGATAATAGTCGTCATGTTATATTCCTGCGTAATATCATGGATCAGATCATCAATCACCAATGACGTTTTCGGATCGAGCCCCGAGTTCGGTTCATCGCAAAACAAATATTGCGGATTCAGGGCAATCGCACGTGCAATAGCCACACGCTTCTGCATCCCCCCACTGATTTCTCCCGGAAACTTATCTTTCGCCTCCCCCAGATTCACACGATCCAAGCAGAACATCGCCCGTTTGGTACGCTCACGCAAAGTATCATTGCTAAACATATTCAACGGAAACATCACATTGTCCAACACCGTCATTGAGTCAAACAGAGCCGCACTCTGGAAAATCATCCCCATCTCCTTGCGAAGCATCTTTTTCTCCTTCTTCCCCATCAAGACAAGGTTACGTCCGTCATATAAGACTTCCCCCTTCTCCGGAGTAAGCAATCCTACAATACACTTCATCAATACCGTCTTACCGGAGCCACTTTGACCGATAATCAAATTCGTCTTTCCATTTTCAAAACTAGCATTGATATCGCTCAATACCGTTTTATCATCAAATGATTTATAAAGTCCTTTAATCTCAATCATCCCATCAAAAGTTTAGTTAATATCAAGTCCGCAAACAGAATCAATACACTGCTGGATACTACGGCATCCGTAGAAGCCTTTCCCACAGCAATCGATCCACCATCTACCGTATATCCGAAGAAAGCAGACACACTTGCAATAATAAACGCGAAAAAGAGGGATTTGATGATACCGGCCCAAATAAACCACTCCACAAACATATATTGCAATCCATATTCCAGATCGACCGCATTCATCACCCCGGCAAACCAACAGGTGCAAAAGGCACCGATAATTCCGGCAAAGATACTGAACGTCACTAAAATAGGAATCACAGTTACCATCGCCGTAATCTTAGGCAGAATCAGGTAGTTTGCCGAATTGATACCCATAATTTCGAGCGCGTCAATCTGCTGCGTCACCCGCATCGTTCCTAATTCCGAAGCGATATTCGATCCTACTTTTCCCGCAAGAATCAAACACATGATAGAGGAAGAAAATTCCAGCAACATAATTTCACGTGTCACATACCCCACTGTCCAGCGAGGCATCCACGGACTTTCGATATTCAACTTGATTTGGATGGTAATAACCGCGCCGATGAAAAACGAAATCAACAGCACGATACCGATGGAGTTCACACCTAGTTGCTCCAACTCGTTAAGGTATTGCCGGAAGAACATACGCATACGTTCAGGACGGGAAAAAGTCCGTCCCATCAGCATGAAATATCTCCCGACGGTTCTCAATGCTTTTATCATAACTCACACTATTTGTCTGCAAATGTACATTATTTCAGCTTATTTTTACTACATTTGCCGCAAAATAACTAGAATATGGAAGAAAGCAAGATGGTGCTCCGCACGGAAGACCTGGTTAAGAAGTACGGTAAACGAACCGTTGTGAGCCACGTTTCCATCAATGTGAAGCAAGGTGAGATTGTAGGTTTGCTGGGACCGAACGGTGCCGGCAAGACGACTTCATTCTATATGACTGTAGGGCTGATTACTCCGAATGAAGGACGTATTTTCCTCGACGACCTGGAGATTACCAAATATCCGGTTTACAAACGAGCGCAAACGGGAATCGGCTACCTTGCACAGGAAGCTTCCGTTTTCCGCCAGATGAGTGTGGAAGATAATATCGCCGCCGTACTGGAAATGACTAACAAGCCCAAAGAATATCAAAAGGAAAAACTCGAAAGCCTGATAGCAGAATTCCGTCTGCAAAAGGTACGCAAAAACAAAGGTAACCAGTTGTCCGGAGGTGAACGCCGCCGTACGGAGATTGCCCGTTGTCTTGCCATCGACCCCAAATTCATCATGCTTGACGAACCTTTTGCCGGTGTAGACCCGATTGCCGTAGAAGATATCCAGCAAATTGTTTGGAAGCTGAAAGACAAGAATATCGGAATCCTGATTACCGACCACAACGTACAGGAGACACTTAGTATCACCGACCGCGCCTATCTGCTGTTTGAAGGAAAGATTCTTTTCCAGGGAACACCGGAAGAATTATCGGAGAATCAGATTGTGCGTGAAAAATACTTGAGTAACAGCTTCGTTTTACGCAGAAAAGATTTCCAGTTGGAGAAATAGATTCACCACAGATTTTCACAGATATTTCATAAAGAATACGGGCTAATCAAATGATACAAAACTTGTAAATTGATTAGCCCGTTTTTTATTTTTAATCTGTGGAAATCTGTGTTAATCTGTGGTGAACTTTACTTCTGTCGAATATAAATATTAACCGGAGTACCTGTCAGATTCCATTTCTCACGCATCTTATTTTCGAGGAAACGTTTGTACGGATCCTTCACATACTGCGGCAAGTTGGCAAAATAGACAAATGAAGGCACTTGCGTATTCGGCAGCTGTGTGATGTATTTAATCTTGATATACTTACCTTTATTTGAGGGAGGCGGATAAGCCTCGATCAGCGGGAGCATTTCTTCATTCAAACGAGCTGTCGGAATCTTTGTCGTCCGGTTCTCATATACATTACGTGCTTCTTCCAGCACTTTCAGAATACGTTGTTTAGTCAACGCAGAAGCAAAGATGATCGGGAAATCGACAAACGGAGCAAAACGTGAACGGACAGCTTCCTCAAATGTCTTCTGCACTTTCACTGATTTATCTTCCACCAAGTCCCATTTATTAATCACGACTACCAATCCTTTCTGGTTCTTCTGAATCAGAGAAAAGATATTCAAGTCCTGGCTCTCAACACCCCTCGTTGCATCCAACATCAGAATACAAACATCCGAACCTTCGATGGCACGAATCGAACGAATCACCGAATAATATTCCAAGTCTTCATTTACCTTGTTTTTCTTACGGATACCTGCCGTATCTACCAGGTAAAAATCAAATCCGAATTTATTGTAACGAGTGTAGATCGAGTCACGGGTAGTCCCTGCAATCTCTGTCACGATATTACGTTCTTCCCCAATAAACGCGTTTACAATGGAAGACTTTCCGGCATTCGGGCGTCCTACCACAGCAAAACGAGGAATATCATCATCCAGGATTTCAGAAGATTCCTTCTTGAAATTGCTGACAATCAAATCCATCAAATCACCCGTACCACTTCCTGTCATGGCAGAAACACAATACGGATCGCCCAATCCCAGTTTATAAAACTCGGGAGCGTTATACTGTAAATCATGATTGTCCGTTTTATTGGCAACCATAATCACCGGACTATTAGCACGGCGCAGAATAGCCGCTACCTGCATATCCAGATCGGTCACTCCGTTCATCACATCCACAACGAACAAAATAACGTCCGCTTCATCCACTGCCAATAATACCTGCTTGCGGATTTCCTCTTCAAAAACATCATCCGAATTAACCACCCATCCGCCGGTATCCACCACGGAGAACTCACGGCCCAGCCACTCGGACTTGCCATATTGTCTGTCGCGGGTTGTACCCGCTTCTTCATTCACAATAGCCTGACGAGTCTTCGTCAGACGGTTAAATAAGGTAGACTTGCCCACATTCGGGCGTCCTACAATTGCAACTAAATTACCCATAGTTCAATACCTTGTTTTTTCACGACTATCACAGTCGCATGAATACTCTTAATCTAACTGATAACCAAAATTACGCAGCTCCTTATCCGAACTACGCCAATCCTTATCCACTTTCACATACGTTTCGAGGAAAATAGTCTTTCCAAAGAAACGTTCCAGTTCGCGGCGAGCCTCGGTAGCTACCTTCTTCAACGCCTTGCCCTGTTTACCGATAATAATTCCTTTCTGCGAATCACGTTCCACGTTAATCACCGCACGAATATGAATCTTCTTCGGCTCTTCCTTAAACTCCTCTACGACCACTTCCACCGAATAAGGAATCTCCTTGTCGTAGTAGAGCAGAATCTTTTCCCGGATAATCTCATTCACGAAGAAACGGGCAGGCTTGTCCGTCCACTGATCCTTTCCAAAATAAGGAGGAGAATCGGGCAACAGTTCTTTGATTCGCTTCATCACATAGTCCACATTGAACTTCGATGTAGCAGAAATCGGAATAATTTCGGCTTGGGGAAGCAGTTCTTTCCAATCTTCCACCAGCTTTACCAGTTTTTCCTGATCTGTAAGATCTATCTTATTGATGAGCAAGAGCACAGGCACCGTCATCTGGCGTACCTTCTCCATAAACTCATTATTCTTATCCGGCGTCTCCACCACGTCAGTCACATAAAGCAAGATATCCGCATCCGTCAATGCCGAAGTAGAAAAATTCAGCATCGACTCCTGTAGTTTATAATTGGGCTTCAATACTCCCGGAGTATCAGAAAAAACAATCTGCATTTCATCCGTATTATAGATTCCCATAATCCGGTGACGAGTTGTCTGCGCCTTGAAAGTAGCGATCGAAATACGTTCGCCCACCAAGACATTCATCAATGTCGATTTTCCGACATTCGGATTTCCTACAATGTTTACAAAACCTGCTTTATGCATTTCTCTTCATTTTATTGGTTGAGACAAAAAAACGCATCGAATCGAAATAGGATGCGTTTTTGAGTGTTATAGTTCAGTAACTTACGTTACGATTCCTTTTTTCCGTCATAACCCCATTTCACGTAAACTGCGCCCCATGTAAATCCGGCACCGAATGCAGTGAAAATGATATTATCACCTTTCTTGAGTTTATCTTCATAATCCCAGATACACAAAGGAAGAGTAGCAGCACTGGTGTTACCGTAATGCTCAATATTTACCAACACTTTATCCATTGGCACCTCCATACGGTGAGCCACGGCTTCGATAATGCGGACATTCGCCTGATGCGGAACAATCCAGTTGATATTATCTTTCGTCAGACCATTCTTTTCTGCAATAGCAGCAGATACATCCGACATGTTGGATACAGCATATTTAAACACTGTTCTTCCTTCCTGGTGCAAATAGTGCATTTTATTGTCTACTGTGAAATAAGACGGAGGACAAACCGAACCACCAGCTTTCATGTGGAGGAAAGGCAATCCTTTGCCATCAGTTCTCAGTATCGAATCCATGATTCCGTAATCTTCCGTAGTCGGTTCCACCATAAAGGCAGCAGCACCGTCACCAAAGATAGGGCATGTAGCACGATCTGTATAGTTAACCATTGACGACATCTTATCGGCACCGACAATGATAATTTTCTTATATCTTCCCGAACGGATGAAATTAGCAGCTGTCTCCATTAAATACAGGAAACCACTACAAGCAGCTTGCAAATCGAAAGCAAATGCATTCTTCAGTCCGAGTTTATCACAAAGAATAGAAGCTGTAGAAGGGAAGTGATAGTCAGGAGTAGTGGTAGCGACAACAACCAAATCAATGTCATCAGGATTAGCACCAGTTTTCTTCATCAACTGTTTGGCAGCTTTGCGTGCCATGTATGAACTACCTAATCCTTCCTCATTCAGAATATGTCTCTCCTTTACTCCGATACGAGTCATAATCCATTCGTCGTTGGTATCCACCATTTTTGATATCTCGTCGTTAGTTAAGATATAATCGGGAACGTACCCGCCGACTCCTGTGATTACTGCATTTATTTTTTCCATCAAACCTATTTTAAATTAGCAATACTATAATACTTAAAGCAGCCGGAGAGCTTTACCCTCAGGCTGTTTTCAGTATAACTGTACTAATTATACAGCTGCTTCTTTCTCAATAGCGAGCTTACCTCTGTAATAGCCACAAGCACCACATACAGTGTGGTAAACGTGCCATTCGCCGCAATTCGGACAAATAGCCAATGTAGGAGCTACTGCCTTATCATGAGTTCTTCTCTTCGCTTGTCTCGTACTTGATTGTCTTCTCTTAGGATGTGCCATTTTCTTAAAACTTTAATTATTATCTAATATTTTTTTTAATTCATTCCAGCGAGGATCAATTTGTTCCTCCACTTCTTCCTCAATTACGATGTCATCTCCACCTGTGTCGAAAGTATCATCGCTATCCTCATTCGCATTTGTTTTCAAATGCTTGTTCAATTTACTAGTTACCGCTTTATTACACTTACCGGGAGCATGTACATGCTTCATCGGAATAGACAGCGCAACAAATTCATACATGAACCATGCAACGTTGATTTCCCCTTCTTCCTCGGGAATCACAATCAGGTTGTCACCTTCTTCTGCATATTCATGACCAAACTTTACCATCAGTTTATCAGAAGAACTGATAGGTAGCTCCATATCATCCAGACAACGGTCGCATGGTACCCATACCATTCCGTCAGTTTGGAAACTCAGCTCGAAAGCACGAGAGGTTCTTTTCACAGTCAATGTAACATTGACCTTTCCTTTCTGAACTTCAGGACCATCAATGTGAGCGAAGTAAAGGTTATCCAATACAAACTCATACTTAGCAGAGTCTGCTTGCATACCTTTCAAGTCAATTTTGTATTTATCAAATTTTCCCAAAGCTTCTCTCTTTTTTAAATCGTTAGCTTACAATTCGGGCGACAAAGATACAAATAAATATCCTCATAACATACAAATTATCAGTAAATATTCACTTTTTTAATAGGTATTATGAGGTTTGTATCTGCTAAAAAGGGTGGTATAAATACCAAAGTAATAAAAAACAGAAAGCCTCGCCCGTCAATAGACAAGCGAGGCTTCTTTAAAACGGCGGCTACCTACTCTCCCACTGTTACGCAGTACCATCGGCGTGACGAGGCTTAACTTCTCTGTTCGGAATGGGAAGAGGTGGAACCCTCGTGCTATAACCACC
>NZ_QTMZ01000048.1:0-41685 GCF_003602935.1 Bacteroides sp. AM54-2NS | reverse complement strand
TTTGCTAATTTCCCAAGAGTCCGTATCTTTGCAATGTGTTTTTCATAGTATTAGATTTAAGGTTAACAAAGGTTGGAGCAAGGCGTTGCTCCTTTTTTTATGCCTATACTCCAAATTGCCTTTGTTTTCCTCTTCTTGGTACATCTGTCGATCACCCTTTAATAACTGCCATTGGAGCAAGTTCCACCAATGGTTTCACCAAATCCCGCTCATTCGCTATCACTTGCGCAATATCTTTATAAGCTCCCGGCGCTTCATCCAGTTCATCCTGCGAACGGAGTCCGTGAATGATTCCTTGCTGGTTCATTCGCTCTTTCTCTTCATCCAGTGACAAACGGCGACAGGCATCTTTTCTTCCCATCAATCGGCCGGCACCATGCGAACAGCTTTTGAAGCTCTCCGGATTACCCAGTCCTTCAACGATATAGGATTTAGTACCCATAGATCCGGGGATAATACCAATCTCACCTTCATAGGCACGCGTAGCTCCTTTTCGGTGCACAATCACATCCTGATCGAAATGGTTCTCCCAGGCTGCATAGTTGTGGGCAATATTAATCATAGGCTCAAAGTCCGCTTCAGGTTTCACTGCCTGAATGGCTTCACAGATACGGGTCATCATCAACTGACGGTTGGCAAAGGCAAAGGCCACACAGTAGTTCATTTCACGGAAATAATCCTTTGCCATCTGCGTCTCCATTGGCAGGTAAGCCAGTCCCGATACCATTTCAGAATACCATTTCTCATTCCAATATTGCGCAATCTTATTATAGTGATTGGCAACCTTCAAACCAATGTTACGGCTTCCGGAGTGAATCATCACCCACACATCAGACGTTTCGGTATCTTTCTGAATCTCAATAAAGTGGTTTCCTCCTCCCAAGGTTCCTATCTGCTTCAAACAAGCCTCGTACTGATTCTTCAATATAGGCATCTCCTCAAGGTCGAATCCTTGTGGAAGTAACTCCTGGTCTTGCTTTTTAGTATGATGATCGAATCCCAAGGGAATGGCCGCACGAATCTTCGACATGATGGAAGTCAAATCCGTATAACTAAAATCTTCCGCTTTTCGATTGGTCTTAATCGCACACATTCCACAACCGATATCTACTCCCACAGCATTGGGAACAATCACACCCTTCGTAGCCAACACACCGCCAATTGGCATTCCTTTTCCTGCATGGGCATCAGGCATGATGGCGATATGTTTAAATGCAAAAGGAAGTGAAGTCAAATCCATAATCTGCGACATACAAGAGTCTTCTACTTCATTCAACCAAAGCTTAGCGGGCAAACGTGTTCCCATAATTACTTTTTCCATACTTCTTTTCTTTTATCCATTCATATAAATCTCGTTATCGGGAGCAAAGTAAGATGGGAAGTACGAAATCTATTTGCGCAATGGATATTATTTTCTATTTTTGTAGAAATATGTGCAAAAAAGTCGTGTCTCCGCAATGATTGTATCATCAAAAAGTCCGGATATGGCGCCTTGATATCTATAACACTATATATAAATAGAACCTAATGAAGAAGATATTGATTATCGGCGCCAATGGATTCACCGGACGCCAAATATTGAATGATTTGTCTGTTCATGCACAATATAAGGTAACGGGGTGCTCTCTGCATCCGGATATTCTTCCGAATGATGCAGGGAAATATCGTTTCATTGAAACAGATATACGGAATGAAGCGGACATTAAGCGTCTTTTTGAGGAGGTTCAGCCTGATGTGGTCATTAATTGTTCCGCCCTGTCCGTACCGGATTATTGCGAGACGCATCATGAAGAGGCTTATCTTACTAATGTGACCGCAGTGAGCCGACTGGCTGTTTTTTGCGAAGAATATAAAAGCCGGTTCATTCATCTATCGACGGACTTTGTTTTCGAGGGAAAGATGTTTGTTTTCGATGAAAAGATAAATGAAGATGCCGGACTGTTGTACACAGAAGAAGACATCCCCACTCCCGTCAACTATTACGGATATACCAAGTGGAAAGGAGAAGAGAAAGTGGCAGAAACTTGCAGCAGTTTTGCCATTATCCGTGTAGCAATCGTTTATGGCAGAGCGCTGCCGGGACAACACGGTAATATTGTCCAGTTGGTAATGAAGCGTTTGAAAGCCGGGCAAGAAATCCGTGTCGTATCCGATCAATGGAGGACACCGACTTATGTTGGAGACGTATCGGATGGTGTACAACGTTTGATAGCACATACAACGAACGGTATCTTTCACATTTGCGGCGATGAGTGTATGAGCATTGCGGAGATTGCTTATCAGGTAGCAGATTATATGGGACTGGATCATTCTCTTATCCATCCTGTCACGACAGAGGAAATGAATGAAACCACTCCCCGTCCCCGTTTTAGTGGAATGAGTATCGATAAAGCACGGACAATGCTTGGATACGAGCCACAGAAGCTAAAAGAGGTTCTTGCGAACTGGGAACATTTATAAGGAAGAGGACAGATTACCAATTATTCAAGGATTATCCATCATTTTACGTAAACAGAAAACTACAAGAGGAATTCTGTGGTTTCTATTTATATAATAAGAGAATCCTCAAATGGTGAACAGTGGCTATTTACACAAAATGCGGGATAGTGCCCAAATTGAAGACAGTGGCAGAATTGGAGACAATACTACTTTTTACAACAATCTATTTCATTCCGAATAATTCTTTCGCTTTATTTATTGCATATTTATTTTGAAAATATGCAATAAGTTATTATCTTTGCACCAAAATCAAAAAAGACCAATGATGAATCAAACATTACAACTACATAACGCTAATCTTTTTCTTGCAGGAATACCGACTTTCTGTAAGTCTTGCTGCGTGCATGTACATTGGTTCAGTGGATTCATCTAAATTACCCTATTATTTCTTAACTGGAACTATCTGCTGACTTGTTTCACTATTCACAGCAGTATTCCTTTCCGATTTTCAAGCAGATGTATCATCTTCTTTGAAAATTCTCTTGTGTGTTGTCAATAATCAGTTTAACCTAACCAAAAATATATACATTATGTTCTCTATTATATCTACTATGTTTTTAGGAATCGGCATCGGTTATGTATTACGTAACTGGAGTATCTTGCAAAAAACAGAAAAGACAATTTCTCTTACAATATTCTTGTTGCTCTTCATTCTCGGTGTGTCTATCGGTTCTAATAGCCTGATTGTAAACAATCTCGGTAAATTCGGATGGCAGGCAATTGTTCTTGCCGTGTCCGGTGTATTGGGAAGCCTGATCGCTGCCCGTCTGGTACTGCAATTGTTTTTTAGAAAAGGAGGCGAATAATAAAAAAGGAGTCTGATTTCTTTTAAGAGGAAAAAAGACGCGTTTATTCAAGAAGGAGGTGAACAATGAAAGGAAGTTTGATCGTTATATTATTCTTTTGTGTAGGTTGTGTCATGGGAGCTTTCAATAAGTTCCAGTTTGATACGCACACTGTTTCGATGTATATACTTTATGCACTAATGCTGCAAGTGGGAATCAGTATCGGTTCTAATAAGAACCTGAAAGCGATTGTTTCACATTTGCATCCTAAAATGCTGTTGATTCCGTTGGGAACGATTATCGGTACGTTGCTGTTTTCTGCTTTAGCAAGCCTGCTATTGCGCCAATGGAGCGTGTTCGACTGTATGGCAGTGGGAAGCGGATTCGCATACTATTCGCTCTCTTCTATCCTTATTACCCAGTTCAAAGAGCCTTCTATCGGGCTGCAACTGGCTACGGAATTAGGAACTATCGCACTGTTGACTAATATTTTCCGTGAGATGATGGCACTTCTCGGTACTCCAATCATCAAGAAGTATTTCGGGAAACTGGCTCCTATTTCAGCGGCAGGAGTCAATTCGATGGATGTACTCCTGCCTCCATCAGCAGATATTCGGGAAAAGAAATGATCCCCATCGCTATCTTACACGGTATTCTGATTGATATCAGTGTTCCTGTTTTCGTTTCTTTTTTCTGTAATCTCTGATATTGCTTGCGATGGTTTGACAAGAGCAAGAATGAGCATTGTGAACGAAAGACTGAGATATTTTTATGTTTGGGGCTAGGTCCAGAGATAATTAGTTAATGCCCGGAAACAGCCAATACAAACTTTATATCAGCATAGGAGACATCGTCTCCTAATGCTGCCTTAATGGCAAATATTCCCATGTATTCATGTTCTTCCAGATGCTTACGAATCTTCGCCAGATTTTCAGCTTTCACTACTTTCTCCACTTTAATCTTTCCTAAACGGACATAATATTCCAAATGACCGGCAATGGTTCCCGATACCAATTCGCGAGCTTTGGCTATTTCATCTATGCTCATTCCCTGGCAGAACATTTCATAGCTGACTAATTTTGTATCTTTTTTCTTCTCCTTCTCCGCTTCTTTTTTCTGTTTCTCTGCTTCCTTCTTCTGTTTTTCTTCCTCTTTCCGTTGCTTCTGTTCTTCTTTCCGTTGCTTCAGCTCTTCCCGTCGGCTTGCGGCTTCCCTATTATCAGAGATGAGCATATCCATTATTTCCGGTCTTTCCAATTGATTTTCCGCCATATACTTACGGACAATGCCTAATATTTCAAGTCCATACCTTTCCACCCCTTTTGCTCCGAAATAGGGTATCGCTTCCAGAGCTCTTGGATTATCCGGTAGCAGATTCACAATTCCCATCAACGCTTTCTGCTGCATAATAACATACGCAGGAAGATTCACCTCACGTGTTTTGGCTGTCCTCCATTCAGACAGGGCGCGATAAAGCTCCGGATGCAAAATATCCGTAGGCACTTCCACTTTCACCTTTTCAGCACCGCTACGTGTACGCTCTTTCCGTTCCTTCCGCTCTTTCTTTTCTTTCAACGCTTTCGAAGAACCGGAAGAAGAAGAATCATCCTCAAGACTCAACATTACTTTAGCCTTCAACTTCAAATAATCCGTAATAGCGAATCTCTCTCTTGCAGACACAGCCTCCAACAAAGACTCTTTAATCCACAACGCATCATCCAACGCCTGCATACGTTCCGCCAACAGCTTTCTCAACTCTTTATTATCAAGAGGCATATTAGTCTTATTATACAAAGCCCGAATCGGCGCCAACTCTTTATGAAAATATCTGGCCCCGGAACGAATCCGCTCCTGTAACTCCTGATTCGTCGCATAGTCTTCACTCTCATGTATCAACCGGGTATACTGGTTACGAAAACGCTGGGACACTTCCACTATTTTCTCTTTGATGCGAGGTTCCAATGCCTTATATTCTGCCAACTGCTTCGGAAAGAGCTTATACAAATCTTCATCTATCAAACGAAGCAATCGTTTATAAGCCTGATCGATCGAATAGAAATTAAACAAATCACTCAACAAATCAAAGAAATACGCCTTTTGCATATCGTTCAACTGCTGACTGCCCGGCTTATTCTGCTCTACCGCTTTGGTGAAATTATCCACCGTAGCATCACTAATAATGGCTTCCCTCCGCAAAGGAGACTCCAACACCATCCCTTCCAAAGTCTTGCAACGGCTCAACGCTACATAAGTCTGTCCGTGCGCAAAAGAGTTACGCGCATCAATAATGGCACGCTCAAACGTCAACCCCTGACTTTTATGTATCGTAATGGCCCATGCCAGACGGATAGGATATTGACGGAACGTTCCTTCTATCACTTCCGTGATTTCCTTTGTTTCCTCATTCAGTACGTACTTATAATTTCCCCACTCTTCCGGCAACAACTGAAATTCTGATTTATTCCCCTTCCCCCGCACAATAATACCTGCATCATTAACAGTGACCACCTCACCAATCATACCGTTATAATATCGTTTCTCGGACGATGGATCATTCTTCAGGAACATAATTTGCGCTCCTTCCTTTATTGTCAGGAGTTCATCCGCAGGATAGGAATATTCGGGGAAATCTCCTTCTATCTCGCACGAAAATGATACGCCTTGCCGGACAAAGATGCCAATTCACGGTCATTTACTTTCTGTGCCTGATAATTATGTGTCGTCAGCCGAATATATCCTTCTTCTTTTTGTGGCTGGAAACCGGGCTGATAACGACGGTTCAGTTCATTCAGCACTTCATCGTCAGCCTTATTTTCCCGGATTTTATTTAATAAAGACAGGAAGAATGTGTCACTCTGCCGGTAGACTTTTTTAAGTTCAATGGTCATATATACCGTTTCTTTCAACGCATGGCTCGCAAAGAAATAAGGGGTTTCGTAATGCTTCCTCAACAGTTCCCACTCATTATCTTTCACGACGGGAGCCAATTGCTGCAAATCTCCAATCATCAACAGTTGCACCCCGCCAAACGGTTTCTCTCTATCGCGATACCGCCGCAGAGTTGCATCCACCGCGTCCAACAAATCGGCACGCACCATACTGATCTCATCAATAACGAGCAAATCCATGCTACGAATTATGTTCCGCTTTTCTTTACTGTAACGGTAATGTGTTTGGGAAGAATTAAAGGTAGTTTCCGGCACAAAAGGGGCAAAAGACAACTGAAAGAAAGAATGAATCGTTACTCCTCCCGCATTGATGGCTGCGATCCCTGTCGGTGCTAATACAACCATGCGCTTAGGGGTGTGTTCTTTCAATCGTCTAAGAAATGTCGTTTTTCCGGTTCCGGCTTTTCCGGTAAGAAATAAATGTGTGCCTGTATTTTCTATGAACTGCCAAGCTAGCTGCAGTTCCGGGTTATTTTCCATGAAAGTTATATTGTTTTGTGCAAAGGTACAGAAAACTATATAGAGATTGAAATAAAAGTAGCAAACTTTTTCTGGTAGAGATGAGAAGCAATCGGATAAAAGAAAGTCCCAGTCGTTTTCATTAAATAACGACCGGGACGAGAGAACAATAAAAACACCAAATGTTGTGTTATATGCTTTGAGAGTTAATTTACATGATTGTTATACCAATCCGTATATTTTTCTCCTTTAGAATCTGCCCAAGCTTTAAAGTTAGGATATTCGGTATCAATACTCTTTTTTTCAGTTACTGAAATAAAGTTCAAGATAGGAATATCAATAGCAAACGGATAAGCTCCTTCTTTATCTATGTAATAAGCATCCTTTTGAGTACCTGCTAAAGACAAGTCCGCAAGAGATGTTGCCTCATGCTTAGGCAGATGCACTTCTGTACGACCTTTTTGCCCTTCGGCATACTTCACTATGATATAAGGATTATATGACTTTAAATCTTTCTTATTGAAAGAACCGCCTGTAAATTCACGGGTTATAGTATATACCTTTTGAATAGCTTGCTTCACATTCGGACAAACAATAATAGAAGATGTTGCAGATTCCGTATGTATCCCTTCCGTAGTAGCGGAAAAAGTCATTTTACCGAATTGTCCCTTATCTACCTGATAAGCAAAAGCATTCGCAAACACTGCACCATCATGTACAGGAGTAAATGTATCTACAATTTTAGTTACCTGGTTCTTTTTATCAAAAGATACGGCACGATTATATTCTACGATTACGTCATTCATATCATAATCTCCACCGCCAGGCCATATATCTTCAAAAGCTAATGTACCGGTCTTCGTTTCAGTTACATCCGGTTTTTCTGGTTCATTTCCATCATCCGGAGTTATAACAGGTCTGTCATTGGGTTCCTCAATAGTTTTTGATGCATTTACATAGAATAAAAGATCACAATAACTATTATTTGCCCCATCTTCTACTCCGATAATAACCTTGCCGCTTGTCTCGTCCTTTACAGATACAAAATTCTGTCGCTGCTGTCCCAACACCTGATTAGAAGCTAATAAATTAGAGAAACCTGATGCAACTTGTTTTGTTATATCAATTTCATTCTCACTCTGATTATATCCATCAGCATACATAAACCATCCTACCGTATAACCGGCTGGAAATTCCTCTTTAGCATTACCTTGTTCATCAAAATAGAGCAAACGTACTTTACTGCCACATTTCAAAATAGGCAACTGACCTCCATATACAGAGAAAGAAACATTTGGAAATATGATATACTTCTTCATATCTGACATTCCGCGCATATCAGGTTCCTTAGATGTTTTATAATAATAATACCCGAACGAATTATTATACATGGCATCCCGATTCAGGAAAATAACATCCAATGCAGTCCCATCTTGTGTTACCGTAATATTTGTAGTTCTGGATTGGGTGACTAAATTCATATTATCAACATTCGCTATTCCATCAGGATTAAAGAAATTCTTCAAACGTTGCGTCAAACTTCCAACCGTTTCATCACCAACGTTCTCTTCAAATGACATATATTTACTGTCAAGACTTCCTCCCTCTCCCCATTTACATAAGGAATACAGTTTATTATTTCCATTCAAGACATAAGGAACCGTCCCTTGAAAACCATAAGACCGTGTATTATTTTTTGCTTTTACAGTAGAAGCTCCTATATTTGACATATCAAAACTAACCATACCATCCTTTATTTCCAATGGCATACACCTTGGTAATCCCCAACTTTCCGTATATAGGTATATCGATTTTACAGAAGTAGGAATATTCATCTTTCCATTAAACTTTCCGCTTTCATCTGTGTAAATCTTGAATAAAGCTTCCACTCCTTGTTTTTTTACAGGTGTATTATCCACAATTTCCATCGGATCAATGTCATAGACTTCAATAAGAGCCGCAAATCCGGGTAATGCATAATTCACATCAAGCGACACATCTCCACGTGTTTCGAATCCAAAATATTCTTCAGGACCTTTTACAGGTTCTTTCCCATAATTAGGATCATACAAATCCTTTTCTGCACATCCTACTGCCACACCGATAAATACCGTTGCAACGAAAAAGTTCAATAAATGCTTAATTCTCATAATCTATATATATTTTTAAGTTTGTTTTGTCTAGGCATAAACCCATAATCAAGCCTAATTATGCCACAAATATATATACAAATATCCCATTTTTAAGGCTTATCTTAAAAATGGGATACCGAATCAAAAAATATTGTTATTAATCCTTGGAATCTATTTCATTGTCCCCCCTACAATATCCAGCAACTCATTCGTAATTGCTTGCTGACGACTCTTATTGTACTGCTTTGTCAAATCCTGAATCAGCTCGTTTGCATTGTCCGTAGCCACTTGCATAGCTAGGGTACGTGCAGCATGTTCCGATGCATTAGAGTCGACGGCAGCGGTAAAAATCTTCTGGCTCAATACTGTTGGTATTAAGCTGGCGATCAATTCTTCCGCGTTCGGTTCGATGATATAATCATTGGCAATTTCATGCTCCTCTACCTCCTCCTTATTCATTCTGTCCTCTTCACTTACCACATTCGTCATATCAATGGGGAGATACGTCTCCCGGAGAAGAATCTGTACCCCCATTGACTTGAAGTGATGATAGATTATTTCCACGCGGTCTACTTCTCCTGCCACATACATATCCATCAGTCGGTGAGCCAATTCGGCAGCCTCCTGATACGTCGGTTTGTCGGAGAGCGTCGGAGAGGTCTCCTGCGGTTTGAATCCCATTCGTTTGACCGCTTCATCCACCTTCTTGCCAATTGGGAATATCAAGATATTATCCTGTCCCAGGGTGCGGAACTCTCCGATCGTTTGCATCATCATTTTGATGACGTTGGCGTTGAAAGCACCACAAAGAGAAGTGTTTGAAGAAAAGACGACGATTGCTACACGTTTCACTTCACGCTCCTGCACATAAGGAGATTCGATGGGCAGGTCAGCGCTTAGGAAGTTGGTCAGAATCTTGTTCAACTTCTTCTGATAAGGCAGCATATTCTCAATGGCTCCTTGTGCCTTGTGTAATTTGGCAGAAGCCACCATCTTCATTGCTGAAGTGATTTTTCGGGTACTTTTTACCGAATTTATTCTGGTTTTTACTTCTTTCAGTGAAGCCATTTTTTTTAGTGGTTAGTGGTTAATTATTAATAGTTGGTGATAGTGATTAATAATTGGCGGTTAGTGGTTGGTGACAGTAAGCTAATCACTTATCACTAACCAACTAATCACTATTATAAGTACTGTTTCGCCACCATAGCGGCAGTCTCTTCGATAGCTTTAATCACGTTATCGTCGATCACGCCCGTTTTCAGTATGTCCAATACATCCTCCTGGTGGTTCAGTTGCAGAGATTCGATGAAACTGCGTTCAAAGTCCTGCACCTTATCCAATGGGACATCATGTAGAAGTCCGTGCGTACCACAGTAGAGGATAGCAATCTGCTGCTCTACGGGCATCGGGCTGTATTGCGGTTGAATCAATAATTGTCCGTTCTTACGTCCTTTATCAATAGTCAGGGCAGTAATCGGGTCCATGTCGCTGCTGAACTTAGAGAAGGCTTCCAACTCGCGATATTGCGCCTGGTCAATCTTCAATGTTCCGGCCACCTTCTTCATAGCCTTAATCTGCGCGTTACCACCTACACGGGATACGGAGATACCGACGTTGATAGCCGGACGCGTACCCTGGTTGAACAAGTCAGTCTCAAGGAATATCTGTCCGTCGGTGATAGAAATCACGTTCGTCGGGATATAAGCCGATACGTCACCTGCTTGCGTTTCGATGATAGGCAATGCTGTGAGCGAGCCGCCACCTTTCACAATCCCCTTCAGACTTTCCGGGAGATCGTTCATTTCGCGTGCCACTTCTTCCTGACTGATAATCTTGGCAGCACGTTCCAACAGACGGGAGTGCAGATAGAAGATATCACCCGGATAAGCCTCACGACCGGACGGACGGCGAAGAATCAGCGAAACCTCACGATAAGCCACCGCCTGTTTGGAAAGGTCATCATAAACCACCAACGCATGACGGCCGGTATCACGGAAATACTCGCCGATGGCAGCACCTGCAAACGGAGCGTAATACTGCAACGCAGCCGGGTCACCAGCCGTGGCAGCTACAACCACCGTGTAGTCCAGTGCTCCATACTCACGAAGCGTATTAACGATAGAAGCAACGGTAGAACCCTTCTGACCGATAGCTACATAGATACAATATACAGGGTCGCCTGCCAGGAAGTTAGTGCGTTGGTTGATAATCGTATCAATCGCAATGGCAGTCTTTCCCGTCTGGCGGTCGCCGATAATCAACTCACGCTGTCCGCGGCCGATAGGAATCATGGCGTCCACAGCCTTCAATCCGGTCTGCAACGGCTGGTTCACAGGCTGACGATAGATTACTCCCGGAGCTTTCCGTTCCAAAGGCATATCATACAGTTCGCCGCCAATCAATCCTTTGCCGTCGAGCGGTTCGCCCAGCGGGTCAATCACACGTCCCAGCATGCCCTCTCCTACACGGATGGAGGCGATACGTTTGGTACGCTTCACGACGAATCCTTCTTTGATTTTGTCCGTCGGGCCCAACAGTACAGCACCCACGTTGTCCTCTTCGAGGTTCATCACGATTGCTTTGATACCATTGTCAAACTCCAGCAATTCATTGGCCTCGGCGTTCCGTAGTCCATAGATACGCACTACGCCGTCACTCACCTGGAGCACCGTACCGATTTCGTCAAGTTGCACATTGGCATTGATTCCTTCGAGCTGCTTGCGCAATATATCGGATACTTCGCTTACTCTTATATTTTCAGACATTATACAATTCTCCTATTCTTATCAATAAATTGTTGTTTCACTCGCTTCAACTGCGTGGCAACGCTTGCATCCAACCGATAGTCGTTGATATCAAAGATAAACCCACCTTCGATAGAAGGATCTATCACCGTTTCCAGCTCCATCTGGGCATGCAGGATATGTGCGGCAGCCGACCGGATCCGGTCTTCCGTCTCTTTATCGACGGGAACGGCCGTAATCAATTTGCCGGTTCCGATATGTTTCAGCTTCCGGTAGAGATCCAGATACATCAGGCTAATAAATTGCAGATAGCCTTCACGCCTGTTTCGCAGTACCAAAGTGATAAAACGGACAAACTCTCTGGTCGATTTACCGTCACCATCGGCAGCTGTGCAGACTAACGCCAACTTTTCCTTGGTCGTGATGACGGGATTATCAAGCGCTTCGCGCAGACCGGGCTGTTCACAAAAGCTGTGCGACAGGGTCAGAAACTCCTGATACAACCTGTCTTCCAGACCTTTTTCCTGTGCGCATTCAATGATAGCTTTTGCATAACGCATTGAGAGTATTCCGACTTCCATCTTCCTTAGTTCTTATTCGGGGTTAGTACTTCATCCAGCATGCGGTCGATCATGCCCATCTGTGCATCCTTGTCCTCAAGACTCTTGCGGAGCACTTTCTCGGCGATGTCAACAGAAAGCACGGCCACCTGGCGACGGATGTCGCGAATTGCTTCGTCTTTCTCCATCTGGATTTGTTGTTTCACCGCATCAAGTTCTTTTTGTGCGGCAATTTCGGCTTGTTTACGGGCCTCGTGAACAATCTTGTCACGTTCTTCCATTGCTTCCCTCAAGATGCGTCCTTGCTCTTTGTTGGCGGCTGCCACCAATGCGTCGCCTTCTTGTTTCAGTTTAGACAACTGGGCATTAGCTTCCCTCGCCACCTCCAAAGACTGGTCGATATAGGTCTTACGGCCTTCCACCATCTTGATGATGACGGGGAAGCCGTATTTCGCCAATATCACGAACACAATCCCGAATGAGAGAAACATCCAGAACAGCAGGCCACTATCAGGTAATAGTAATGACATAATCTTTATTTACGATTTTACGATTTACAATTTACGATTTCGCGGCTGCTCATTGTATGAGGATCTCCCCCATTTAGAAACAGGGTTTTACGCCTGCGAAATTCGCTTGTTATATACCTGATTAGAGGAAGAACACCAACAGACAAACTACTACCGCCAACAGGGCCACACCTTCAATCAAGGCGGCGGCGATAATCATGTTCATACGAATGTCTCCCGATGCTTCCGGCTGGCGTGCGATAGCTTCCATTGCCGAACCACCAATCTTACCAATACCCAAACCAGCTCCGATTACTGCAAGACCTGCACCGATAGCTGCACCTAATTTACTAACTCCTACTGCTGCTGCAGTGGCTTGTAACAATACTGATAGTAACATAATTTTCAGTTTTAAAATGGTTTATATTTTCTCTTGTTTTTATTATTTAATTCCTCATTCCGCGCGTTTATTCCGTATTCGTTCAGTCACGTTTTCACCGCGTTTCATTGATTATTCTTCTGTTTTCACTCTGGCTCCTTCCTGTGCCAGTCCGATAAACACTGCCGACAACATCGTAAATACGTAAGCCTGGATGAAAGCCACCAGCAGTTCAAGCGCATTCATAAAGATGTTGAACAATACGGAAGCCACCGTGAGCGTGCCGTTCAGCGCAGGCCCCATGCTTGCCGAGATAAAGATCAGGCAGGTGAGCACCAGCATCGCCATGTGTCCGGCCAGCATATTGGCAAAAAGACGGATCATCAAAGCAAACGGTTTCGTAAAGATTCCGAAGAACTCGATGAACGGCATCATCGGCACAGGCACTTTCAGCCACCAGGGTACATCGGGCCAGAAAATATCTTTCCAATAATGTTTCGTACCGAAGATATTGACCGCGAGGAACGTGCAGACTGCCAGCACCATCGTGATAGCGATATTTCCCGTCACATTCGCGCCTCCGGGGAAAAACGGAATCAATCCCATCATGTTATTGATAAAGATGAAAAAGAACGCTGTCAGCAGATAGGGCGCAAACTTCCGGTAGTTAGGTCCGACACAACTCTTGATGATGTCGTCGTTCACCATCATGATGAACATCTCCATGAATCCGATAAATCCTCCCGGTGCTTTGGCTCCTTGCGGACGTTTCCTGTACCAATGTGCCACACACAACACGATAACGAGCAGCAATACGCTGTTGAACAACAAGGCAAACGTCACTTTCGTAATGGAAATATCCCAAGGGCGAACCTGTTCGCCTGCGGCGTCATACTCTACCAGTTTGCCTTCATACTTGCTTCCTGCGGGAGCGATGGAAAGTCCTTCATACGTACCTCCATTCTCTTCGAGACGGGAAGAAAGGAACGTATGCCAACCTGAAGTGCTACTATAAACAATAACAGGTAACGGTATAGTAATATGCGTGTTACCCCATGTTGTAATATGCCATTCGTAGGAGTCACCGATATGCCCGAACACAATTTCTTTCACATCAACCGTGTTCTCCTGTTCCTCCTTCGGAGTAATCTCGTCCTGCGTCTGCTGCGCCACCACTTCCCCCTCTTGCTCTTGCGCAAGAACCGGAAAACTGACCGCTGCCATCAGGCAGAACAGAATCAACGGAGCTACTATGTTATGCAACTGTTTCATGTTTCTTCTTATTTTTCTTTTTCCGTTTCTGGTTCATCTCAAAAGAGAAGAAAAACCAGGTTTCGAATATCAGATATATCAAATAGAACGAGATAAACGTCAGTAAAAAAGCTCTAGCTTCTTCGCGTACAGCAAGGCAATAAATCAAGACCAGAATCAGCGAAAGAATCATCTTTATCATCTTCATTGCCAAATACAACAGTAACAATCTCTGCGGAGCGTGCCGCCGGCAAGCGTCGAACATATAGATGCTGGCCAACCCGAAGAAGTAAAAATAAACCGGTATAAACGGATACCCTCCGAAATAATGCCCCGGCAGAGCGAAGTGTAGGATAACAGCTCCGAGCGCCGCACTAATCACTGCAAATAAGGTATGCCAACAGATAAAGCTCCGTTTAGTTTTACTAATATTCATCATGTTACTGTGTTTTTCTGTAAGGTTATTATCTCGTTTTTTTCAATCTTTAGATACTTGGTCTTTGTGCCGGAAGGCTTCCGTCAGGAAACACAGGCAGAAACCGTGCCGTCACTCATTTCAACAAAACCGCCCTGAATATCCATCGTGTGCTCTTCTCCCTCCATCGTCGTATAACTCAACGTTCCCGCTTTCAGCGACGATACAATGGGCGCATGCCCCGGCAGAATAGAAAACGAACCGATCATGCCCGGCAATGTGACAATCTTCACATCTCCGTCGAATATGCTCTTTTCGGGCGATACTATACTCAAATGCAGTTCTTTCATCACTCTATATTTTTATTTTTTCGCCTGTTCCAGCAATTTCTTACCTTTCTCTATTGCTTCCTCAATCGTACCGACATTCAGGAAAGCCTGTTCGGGAAGATAATCCACTTCTCCGTCCAGAATCATCTTGAATCCCTTGATGGTATCTTCAATACCCACCATCACACCCGGAACACCTGTAAACTGTTCGGCTACGGCAAACGGTTGCGAAAGGAAACGCTGCACACGGCGGGCGCGGTTCACTACCATCTTGTCTTCTTCCGAGAGTTCTTCCATACCGAGGATAGAGATAATATCCTGCAATTCCTTGTTACGCTGCAAGATTTGTTTTACGCGCTGCGCTATGTCGTAATGTTCCTGGCCTACAATGTGCGGGTCGAGGATACGTGACGTAGATGCCAACGGGTCGACAGCCGGATAGATACCCAGCTCGGTGATCTTACGGTCGAGTACGGTAGTTGCGTCCAAGTGGCTGAAAGTCGTTGCAGGAGCCGGGTCGGTCAAGTCATCGGCAGGCACATACACCGCTTGTACGGAGGTGATAGAACCTTTGCGGGTAGACGTGATACGTTCCTGCATCGCACCCATTTCCGTGGCCAGCGTAGGCTGGTAACCAACGGCGGAGGGCATACGTCCCAAAAGGGCGGACACTTCCGAACCTGCTTGCGTGAAACGGAAGATATTATCGATAAAGAACAGGATATCGCGTTTCTCACCTTCTTTACCGGCGTCGCGGAAAGATTCCGCTACCGTCAGTCCGGACAGTGCCACAGAAGCACGTGCGCCCGGAGGTTCGTTCATCTGACCGAAAATCAGCGACACTTGCGATTTCTCCAGTTCGTTATAATCTACTTTCGAAAGATCCCAGTGACCTTTCTCCATGCTTTCCTTGAATGCTTCGCCGTAGCGGATAACGCCGGATTCGATCATTTCGCGCAGCAAGTCGTTACCTTCACGGGTACGTTCACCTACTCCGGCAAATACGGAGAATCCGTTATGTTTCTTGGCGATATTATTGATAAGTTCCTGGATCAATACGGTTTTTCCCACACCGGCGCCGCCGAACAAACCGATTTTACCACCTTTGGCATACGGTTCGAGCAGGTCGATCACTTTGATACCCGTGAAAAGCACCTCTTGCACAGTTGTCAAATCCTCAAATTTAGGGGGGTCCCGGTGAATGGAATACGCACCGTCGCGGTTGAGTCCTTTCATACCGTCGATCGAATCACCGACTACGTTCATCAGTCGTCCTTTAATCTGTTCGCCTATCGGCATAGTGATCGGGCCTCCGGTGGGATACACTTTCATGCCTCTCTGAAGTCCGTCGGTACTATCCATCGCTACGGTACGCACCGTATTTTCGCCGATATGTTGCTGAACTTCTACAACCAGTATTTTGCCGTTTGGCCTCTTTATCTCCAGTGCGTCGTGGATGCTTGGCAGCACCAGTTCCGCATCCGTACCTTCAAAGTACACATCGACCACAGGGCCGATCACCTGCGAGATATGTCCGATAATCTGTGACATAAGCATCTCTTTTATTTATATTATTCTTTTCTCTCCTTTTTGACCTTATAATATGATAAGGAATAAACATTTTCGCGTTTTACCTAATTTCAATATTATAATAAACAGTTGAATTAATTTTTTGTTCAACTATTTTCTATATCCTAGAAACTTCTACCACTAGAAATAGTTAAAGAAACAACTGCACAAATGTAGAAACAATTCCATATCGTTGTTACTCCTTTTTCATTATTTGTCGTTCGCTAACACTTATTAGACTAATAACAACTACAGATTGACCAATTTAGACGAATTTCGACTACAAATCAATAGCAAAATAGATTTTAACTATCAATAAACTAAATTTCCGTATCCAGTTTCCTTTCTCATTGTTTAAAATCAAGGATTTAGCCATGACACAAAATAGTAGCACAAACAACTAGTTTTGTGTTCGAGCACAACGAACATTGTTTTTCCACGCTTTCCTTAAGAAAGTTTAAAGCCATATTTCCTATTTTCTCACTATCCATTTCTCTATATTCCACGTTTACACACTAAAATTCACACCAATCTTTAAATATAATCAACGCATATACAATTATAATCTCGTTTTTTTGCTGTAATTTTGCACCACTAATATAAAACACTCAAAATGATGAAGAAAATACTGTTACTCGGTTCCGGAGAACTAGGAAAAGAATTTGTAATTTCAGCTCAACGTAAAGGTCAACACATCATTGCCTGCGACTCGTACGCGGGAGCACCTGCTATGCAAGTGGCTGATGAATTTGAAGTATTCGATATGCTGAACGGTGAAGAACTGGAGCGTGTCGTAAAGAAACACCAGCCGGACATTATCGTTCCGGAGATTGAAGCGATCCGCACAGAACGTTTGTATGACTTCGAAAAAGAAGGCATTCAGGTAGTGCCCAGCGCCCGTGCCGTGAACTTCACGATGAATCGTAAAGCTATCCGCGACCTTGCCGCCAAAGAGCTCGGACTGAAAACAGCCAGATACTTCTACGCCAAAACATTGGACGAACTGAAAGAAGCTGCCGCTAAAATCGGTTTCCCTTGTGTCGTTAAACCGTTGATGTCATCCTCCGGTAAAGGACAGTCGCTGGTGAAGAGTGCCGACGAACTTGAACACGCCTGGGAATACGGATGCAGCGGAAGCCGTGGCGATATCCGCGAGCTTATCATTGAAGAATTTATCAAATTCGACAGCGAAATCACCCTGCTCACCGTTACTCAAAAGAACGGCCCCACCCTGTTCTGCCCTCCTATCGGACACGTGCAGAAAGGTGGCGACTATCGCGAAAGTTTCCAGCCTGCACACATCGATCCTGCTCATTTGAAAGAAGCGGAAGAGATGGCAGAAAAAGTAACCCGCGCGCTGACAGGCGCAGGACTTTGGGGAGTTGAGTTCTTCCTAAGCCATGAAAACGGAGTCTATTTCTCCGAACTTTCTCCACGTCCGCACGATACCGGCATGGTAACTTTGGCAGGAACACAAAATCTGAATGAATTTGAATTGCACCTGCGTGCCGTGCTCGGTCTGCCTATTCCGGGCATCAAGCAAGAACGAATAGGCGCAAGTGCCGTCATCCTCTCTCCGATTGCCAGCCAGGAGCGCCCTCAATATCGTGGACTGGAAGAAGTGACCAAAGAAGAAGATACCTATCTACGTATATTCGGCAAACCGTTTACACGCGTCAACCGTCGTATGGGTGTGGTGCTTTGCTACGCTCCGCTCGATGCTGATTTGGATGCGTTGCGCGACAAGGCTAAGAGAATTGCAGAGAAAGTAGAAGTTTACTAAAAAAGAAATTTAGAGATAAGATGAATAGAATCCGCCAAGTAAACCTGTCTGACATTCCAGCACTACAAGAGCTATATCAGCATACAGTCCTGACTGTGAACCGAAAAGATTATACAGCCGAAGAAGTAGCAGACTGGGCTTCGTGCGGAGACGATACATCACATTGGGGTGAGCTTTTCGAAGAGCAACATTACGTGGTTGCAGAAAATGAAGAAGGTGTGATTGTAGGCTTCGGCTCTGTCAACGACGACGGATATATGCACACGCTGTTTGTCCATAAGGACTTTCAGCATCAAGGCATTGCGACATCTTTGTATAAATATCTCGAAGCATACGCACGAGAAAGAGGTGCGAAAAGATTAACATCGGAGGTTAGCATCACGGCAAAACCGTTTTTCGAGAAACAAGGTTTTCAGGTTGATGAAGAACAAAAACGGAAAGCTAATCAAATGTGTCTCACCAATTATAAAATGAGCAAGCAACTCTATTAATCTATATCGTTTCACATCTAAAATGCAAAGACATAGAATCAGTCTCACTTACTGACGAAGAGAAAACTTATTCTATTGATAAAAAACTCCAACCAATGCGACTTTATCCGCCACTTGGTTGGAGTTCTTTTTTAGCTTTATGAAATATTTTTCAGATACATAACAATGAAACTATCGTTTCTTACTCAAGAAACGTTTTGCCAAATATTTACGTATCGGTTCGTCATACAGTTTCAGGCACAGATAAGCAAGCACGATACTCAAGACAAAGACGCACACGGCTACGTGCCAAGTCTCGCCCAACGTATAGAGCTTATTCTCAATCAGCCATGCATAGAACAGATACATCAACGGATAATGGATCACATAAACCGGATAGGATATATCCCCCAGAAATTTGCATATCTTTGTCGATTGCACGTCCGTAGTGGTGCCCGACGCTCCTATCCAAAGAATGATAGGGAAAGCCACAATCACACAAAACGCTTCATAAACACCATTCATGCAAAGCGGCTCCATTCCTTCGAGATAAGGAACAGCGAACAGGGCAATCAATGCAACGGTACAGATCCAGAAAGCACCTCTCACCTTCATAGGCTTGAAGTTACGCGACATCAGCATACCCAGCGAAAAAGGGAAAAGCATACGTAGGGAGCCGCCCAGGAAGTTAACCCCGTCCAGCGTCCAGCCCACTCCTATGTTTCCATAAGTGGAGACATTGAAGACGGCAAACGCTGCCAATGCTACCCCCAGCAACACCACAAATACCGTCAGCGCCTTGTTGGACAAGCGACGGATGAACAACGCATACAGGATATTACCGATATACTCGAAAAATAACGACCAGCAAGGGCCGTTCAACGGAAACATCTCACCGTTGCCACGAACTTCATATCCCACCCCCGGCATGGCAGGAATGAAGAATATCGTGCAAAGAAGAGACAACATAATCATGGAGATGGCTACATGCGTTCCATCCCATTGCACACAACCCTGAATACAGAATGTGATAGCACCCAATACGGCACCCATAACGACCATCGGATGAAGACGTATCAAACGACGTTTAAAGAAATCTTTCATGGTGAGACTCTTGCCCCAACGGTCGTCATAAGCGTAACCGATCACGAAACCCGAAAGGATAAAGAAGAAATCCACGGCAAGATAACCGTGGTTGAGAGTCTCGATATTGCCACCACCGGCAAAAGCATATCCCTCGAATACATGATACCATATCACCATAAGAGCCGCTACACCGCGAAGTCCGTCAAGAAGATCATAATGTGCTTTGGTATCTGCAAAGGCTGAAGAAGAAATGTTCGACATCTGTTTTTCTATTAGTTAGTTAGTATTTTCAGATGGCAAAGATACGGTTTGCGAAACGAAGTTCTTTTGCTTAAAAGCAAAAAAGCCCTACCGAAAACTATTTTTTAGCACGTACCCGACTAAGCGTGTAGATGGAAATGCCCAAAAAGGCAGCCACATACTTCAGCTTCACCCGGTTTATCAGTCCGGGATAGCGACGGTTGAACTGCTCATACCGTTCTTTAGGCGAAAGCTGGAGCCGTTCCACAAACATGTGGCTAAGCTCTTTGTTGACATTCTGATGCAGGATGCGCCCCCAGTTGGCTATGTCGATATAGGTTTCGTAGAGCATATTCAGCTTGTCGATATGGATGACGTAGATTTTGCAATCGGAAAGCGTTTCAATGCTCTCCACCGACGGTTGCTGATAGTAGAGCGAATCCATGCCGAACGTAATGTCGCCTTCCAGCGTGAACCACGTAGTAGTGTCCTGTCCGTTGTGATGGAATACGGAACGGGCAATGCCCTCTTCAATGAAATAAACCAGGCGGTCTGTTACCCCCGACTGGACGATATAGGTATCTTTAGGATAATATCGCAGTTCCATATTCGCCTGAAGCGCCTGAAGCGCTTCATCGGATACCGGATAGATTTCTCTGATTTTTTGAATAATGTTTTCCATTTTGAGATTCCTTACTTGATATTCGACAGGCCACCGGACGGACATTTCTAATGACGCACCTTAGGATACTTATTATTGAAACGGAATCCCAAGCCGAGCATCAGATAATTAGGTGTCTGAAAGTTTTGGAGATTGTAACCGATGTGAAGGAAAGAGCTACGTGTCACGTCTATCTTCAACGCAAAGACCTGATACAGCCCCCGCAAATCGCCACGCCCCAGCACATTCGTTCCCAAACCGACATTGATGGTGAAAAACGGCATTACATACTCCGCCCGTCCCGAAAGTCCGAGAGCAAGCTGATGCTGAATGCCCGGCACAAGAAACCTGCGTCCGGAAGTGCCGCTGCCTCCATCGTAATCGTACTCCACAATCCGGTCTTCGGTGTACACATTGGCACTACCGTCATAAACACCGTCCAGCGAGACGCCGAATCGCAGCTTATAGTTGAGGTTGTACATCGGGGCAAAGTTGAATCCCGCCACGGGGTAACTGCCCGGCGAAGCTATCTGCTTCCCGCTTTCTACATACACGCCTTTCCGTCTCCACGAGCCGAACAACACAAGATCGTAACTGATATGACGGGGAAAACGGGGAATATACGGCTTGACCAAAGACTTGGTCAGGTCGGATTCTTCACGGTTGAAGTTGTACACCAGACCGATTTTCGCTCCGGTGGTGTTCACTCCTGCGTTGGGGAATTTGGTGTTGCCGTTGGAGAAATGCGTAAAATCTCCGCCGATGATAAAATCGAAATAACGGGAAAGCGACCAATTGAGGTAGATACCTGCATTGAGATACGCATTCACCCGTGAACCTACCGCTCCGTTGTAGGAGTTGTAATCGTTATCGTATGGTTTCCATCCGGCAGAAAGGCCGAAATTCCACTCGTAATTGAGCGAAAGACGGGGATTGAAACGGGCGATACGTGCGCCCTGAAAGACATAGAACGTCACCGGATCACCGAGTTGCTTACGGTCGCCAAAGGTGGTGACGGCCAAGCCGAAGCCTTGGTAGGCTCCGCCGTAGATACGGTCGGCACAGGTATTGGGACGAAACTTGAAGGAATATTTCAAATGAGCGGCAAAGGAACTTTGGATGGGCTTCCACCGTTCGTTCTCTCCTTGCAGGAAAGGATTGGTGGGGAACACGTATTGCGGCCGAGCTTCTATCCCCAACCGGTGAATGAACCGATGGGGAACGTAAGGAGCTACCGTGTCCATGCCACATTGCGGGAAACTGTTGCGCCGGAATCCATGAAGTTCTTCCTGCAATCGACGCACTTCTTCACGAAGTTCGCGGACGTCCTGCTGGAGTTGCTCCACGTCTTGCCTGACCTCTTTCACCTCCTGCCCCACTTCTTGCGCGCACAGCGAAGCAACGGGGAAAAGCAAGGCGGAACAGAATAGGATGATTTCCCGTCTGGGTATCTTTACTCTCATATCATAGTCTGGTTAGTCTTTTTCAGAACGAAGTTTATAAATGGAGCTTCTCGATAAACTGCGCTACATGATAGCCATCCATCAATCCATGATGGCAAGTGACGGAAACGGGCATCATCAGCCTTTCTCCTTCGCGGAAGTATTTACCGGTGGAGATTTTGGGAACGCTGTCGCCCGAACGCATATTGGTGGGATGCTTCATATCGGTGAAAGAGAGCCACGGCACGGCCGAATAATGAATGGCGTTGGGATGAAACGTACCTCCTTTGTTGAGTCCCGTAGTGGCTTGCAGGCGTTCCATCTCGGCTTTTGCCCGACGGATAAAGACGAGTTCGTCCGGATCGTATTCAAAAGCGGCAAAAGAAAAGGTGTGGTCGGCACGCCCCACAGTGGCTTCGGGCAGAAGACTGTCATAACACACCACTCGATCGCCTTCGATGCGGTAGCGGAACTCTTCCACGGCAGCCGCAGCAGTCACGATGCGGTGAAGGACGAGCAGGGAAAAGGAAACGCCTTTGTCTTTGGCTTCCTGATACGCGCGCGTACAATCTACATTGACCGTCACTCCAAAAAAAGGATCGTCAAAAGCACTGAAATGTTCGTAATGTTCTCTTCTGTTCCAAGTAGCAATATCGATGATCTTCTCTATCTGATTCATTCTAAACACTCTTTTTTAAGTTTCACCACAGAGGGCACAGAGGACACAGAGATTTATAGAGTTTTTATAGAACTTTTTCACCGGATTAATGCAATTGATTCCATTGCTTCCGGTCTTACCTTACCGAAAAAACTCTGTGTCCTTTGTGTCCTCTGTGGTGAATAAATTACTGATGTTGCTCACGCAACAAGTCATTCACTGTCTTCACCGGGTTAAAGGTAGAAAGAGGAACTTCTACAAAGACGGTATTCCAGTCGCTCATCGCACCATTCCACAAGCCGGGAAGTTCGAGGGCTTTCAGGTCTTTACCGTTCTTCGATTTGTAGGAGATGAAGCCGGTGGCTTTATCTACATATTTCACCAGGTCGAATTTATGTCCTTTATAATCACGCACAGCGCATACGAGGTCTACCGGATTGAAGTGCGTACCCTTCTCGAACATTTCTTTCTTCTCCGGATCGTCCATGTCGATCTGCGAGCTTTCGAGAATTTGCAGGGAGATAGTTCCGTCGCTGTTGTAAGCAAGGAACGGACCGCCGCCGGGTTCGCCTACGTTCTTCACCATTCCGCAGACACGCATCGGGCGGTTGAACTTGTTTTTGAGGTAAATGGCCAGTACGGAGTCTTCGAGGTCTTTCGTTTCCGGGTTCTTGCAGAAGAGTTTCTTTTGCAGGAATTGAAGCATTTCCATCATCTGGTCGTGCGTATACTTGCCGCTGTCGAGCAGCGTGAGGTATTCGAATACTTGTTTTTGCAGGGTCACGAGCACTCCGGCAATCAGTTTCTTATACGTAACGGTGTCGGCTTTCAAACGGTCGGGCACTACGTTGTCGATGTTCTTGATGAAGATGATGTCTGCGTCCAAGTCGTTCAGGTTCTCAATCAGCGCGCCATGACCACCGGGACGGAACAGCAGTTTGCCGTTGTCGCGGAACGGTTGGTTGTCCATATCGGCAGCAATGGTGTCGGTACTTGGCTTCTGCTCGGAGAAGGTGATGTAATAGTCTACGCCGTAACGTTTGGCGAAGTCGTCCACTTTTTCCGTCACGAGCTTCTTGAAAAGTTCGCGGTGTTCGGTAGACACGGTGAAGTGTACGTTCACTTTGCCGCTCTTGCCGGCTGCATACAGAGCGCCTCGGCAAGATGTTCCTCCATCGGAGTGCGGGAGCCTCGGGATATTTATGGAATTTGAGCAGACCTTTCGGTAGTGCGCCATAGTTCAGTCCTGCAGTCTCCAGCAGGGCGGACACCACTGCTTTATAGTTGCCTTCTTCCATCAGTCCGGGAATGTCTTTTCCGGAGATACGCTGGCAGGCCACATTCAGATCGTCATAGAAAGCAAAATTCTTGATTCCGTCAAAGAAGGCCTGTTCGAACTTGGTAGTCGGCTGGTCATAATCGGCGGACAGAAACTCGAATAGATTCTTAAACATACGACTTGCAGCACCGGAGGCAGGCACGAACTTCACAACAGTCTTATCTGTGTTTGTATATGCATCCCAGGCGGCCAGATAAGCCTTCTGTTCTTCTGCGTCGGGAGCTAATATGCCCTTTTCGATGGAAGCTGCCGCATCCAGTTTTAAAAAGGGAAATCCCGTCTGGAAGCATGCTAATTGTTCTGCAATTTGCTCTTCCGTGATGCCTTTCTTGGCAAGCAACTCTTTGTCCTGTGTCGTTATCATAATATCTAATTTTATTAATTGATGCCCAAAAATACAAAATGTTATTTACTTCTTGCCGAATAACCGGAAAAAAAACTACTTTTACATCGAATTAACAAGATTGAATATGGACGACTTTTTTACATTGGAGGAAAAAAAGGAGCTTTTTTCACTCTATCGACATTTATTGCAGTCTGCCGGAGACAGTATTTTCTGGAGAGATTGCCAAAAGTTAAAGAAACATCTTATCAAAGCGGCCCAATGTAACGGTCTGCAACGCAATAACTTCGGGATGAATCCCGTCATCAGAGATTTACAAACAGCAGTGATCGTTGCCGAGGAAATCGGTATGAAAGGTTCGTGCCTGATCGGGATCATGTTGCACGAAATCGTGAAAGGTCATGTATTGTCTATCGACGAGGTGAACGCCGAATATGGTGAAGACGTGGCAAGTATCATCAAGGGATTAGTGAAGACGAACGAGCTGTATGCCAAAAGCCCTGCCATCGAGTCGGAGAATTTCCGTAATCTGCTGCTGTCGTTTGCGGAGGATATGCGCGTAATCCTGATTATGATTGCCGACCGCGTGAACGTGATGCGCAAAATAAAGGATACAGGCAACGAGGAGGACCGGATCAAGGTAGCAAACGAAGCAGCATATCTGTATGCTCCGCTGGCTCACAAGCTGGGATTGTATAAGCTGAAATCGGAACTGGAGGATTTGTCTCTCAAATATACGCAGAAAGAGACATATTATTTCATCAAGGATAAGCTGAACGAAACGAAGGCTTCCCGCGACAAGTATATCGCCGCTTTTATCGAACCGATCCAAAAGAAGGTGGCGGAAGCGGGACTGAAGTTCGACATCAAGGGACGCACGAAGTCGATTCATTCGATATGGAACAAGATTCAGAAGCAAAAGACTCCTTTTGAGGGGATTTATGACTTGTTCGCCATCCGTATCATACTGGATTCGGAACCGGACCCGGCGAAGGAGAAGCAGGAGTGCTGGCAGGTGTATTCGATTGTGACGGATATGTACCAGCCGAACCCGAAGCGTCTGCGCGACTGGCTTTCAATACCGAAGAGTAATGGTTACGAGTCGTTGCACATCACCGTGATGGGCCCGGAAGGGAAATGGGTGGAAGTGCAGATACGTACCCGACGGATGGACGAGATCGCGGAACGCGGACTGGCTGCGCACTGGAGATATAAAGGTATCAAAGGAGAAACGGGCTTGGACGAGTGGCTGACTTCCGTGCGGGAGGCATTGGAGAACGCGGACAACGACTCGATGAAGGTGATGGATCAGTTTAAGATGGATCTCTACGAGGATGAAGTGTTTGTCTTTACGCCCAAGGGGGATTTGTTCAAGCTGGCTAAAGGGGCTACGGTGCTCGATTTTGCTTTCCATATACATAGTAAGTTGGGATGCAAGTGTATCGGCGCGAAAGTGAACGGCAAGAATGTGCAGTTGAAGCAGAAGTTGAACAGCGGCGACCAGGTGGAAATCATGACTTCAAACACCCAGACTCCGAAACAGGACTGGCTGAACATCGTGACGACTTCCAAAGCACGCACCAAGATACGCCAGGCGCTCAAAGAGATGGTGGCACGCCAACATGCGTTTGCCAAAGAGACGCTGGAACGAAAATTCAAGAACCGCAAACTGGAGTATGATGAAGCAACCATGATGCGCCTCATCAAGCGTTTGGGATTCAAGAACGTGACGGAATTTTATCAACGGATTGCCGATGGCGGACTGGATGTGAACGAGATTCTGGATAAATACATCGAACAGCAGAAACGGGACAGCGATACGCACGATGAAATTGTTTATCGGAGTGCCGAAGGGTATAATTTGCAGACCGCACAGGAGGAAACGACATCTAAAGAGGACGTACTGGTGATTGACCAGAATCTGAAAGGACTGGAGTTTAAACTGGCTAAATGTTGTAACCCGATTTATGGCGATGATGTGTTCGGGTTCGTAACGGTGAGCGGCGGCATCAAGATACACCGGTCGGATTGTCCGAACGCGAACCAGATGCGCGAACGTTTCGGCTACCGGATTGTGAAGGCTCGCTGGGCGGGCAAGTCGGAAGGTACGCAATATCCGATCACGCTGCGCGTTGTAGGACATGATGATATTGGTATCGTGACAAATATTACTTCGATCATCTCGAAAGAGAATGGTATCACGCTACGTTCTATCGGTATTGATTCGAACGATGGGTTGTTCTCTGGCACACTGACAGTAATGGTGGGTGATACGGGGCGTTTGGAGGCTCTTATCAAAAAATTACGGACGGTGAAGGGAGTAAAACAGGTGAGCAGGAATTAAGATTAAGACAGAAGAACAAAAGAACATATTTTTGGATACGTATGATGAAAATCAAAAAACAATCATCACTCCTGAAATATGTTCTTTTGTTCTTCTGTCTATTTTATCTTACCTTCTTCTTTATATAATAAGGATAAGTAACCAATACGAAGAACAGCAAAGCGATAGAAGCTACCATCTGTCCGGTATGGAGCATCTTGTCTGTATCTAATTCCATGTAGCACGCAGTAGCGATACCCAGGGAGATACCGACTTCACTTGCCAATAAATGGGTAGTGTTGGCTGTTCCGCGTTGGCAATGATGGGATAGTTTCACAAATATCATCAGGAATTCCGGCATGGTTAAACCTAAACCCAATCCCAAGAGTACGGAAGAGATGCCTATCGAAAGGTCTGTGTTCAATAAGGACATGGCTACCATTTCCAACCCGATTCCTATAATGACCAGGCGCAGCGTTTTCTCTTTGAAGAAGAACAGGCGCGCAAAGAACAAGGAAGCAATGTATCCGAGGGCTGTGCCGATAAAGAACGGTACGGGGATTCCCATGTTTCCGAGTACGAAATCGTTTAGAAAAGGGTGTACCATTGGAATCAGTAAGCCCGGAACAAATGTTATCAGAATCAGGTTGATAGCGGGAACCCATCCACGAAGCAATAAGAAACGGTCGAAGGAATAGAGTTTAGTGACAATCGGCGCACGGAAAGGTACATATACCCCCGATAGCATGAGAATTCCTACAGCTCCGGTTATGACAGATACAGTGAGCAGATTCTGGAATGAGTGGCTTTGATAAAGCCACACTCCGAGGATAATTCCAAAGAGCATTCCCAAACGTGCCGTCCACGAGAAGCTGACATTTCCCGCGCTCCGCAGTGTGGAGTTGGTGATGTCGATAGCCAAGGTGATACCGGCAGTAGTGCCTATGCCAAAGGCCAGTCCTTGTACGGTACTCAACAGGATTAGTTCTGTGAAGTTCGTCACAAAGGCGTACCCAATCGTCGCCACTACCATCAGGGCAGCAGCAAACATACATACGTATTTACGTTTGTAGGCATCTACCAGGTAAGCATGGAAAGGACCGATGAGGAACATCCCCAAGGTGAAAAAAAGAAAGATTACTCCTGTCTGTGCGGCCGGCACTCCGAGACGGTCGGCCATCTCTACGGAAAGTACCGGAAATAACACATACAAGGATATAAACAACAGCAAATTAGCTACACATATCCGCATAAAATGAACTGTCCACAATTTAACTGCCATATACTATCTTAATATTGTTCCTTCTCGTTGGGGAAGTAGCAATTCTTCACGTCGGAAACGTAACGGCTGATGGCGTCGGTCATCACCGTGTACAAGTCAGCATAACGACGTAAGAAACGCGGACGGAATCCGTTGTTCATGCCAAGCATGTCCTGAATAACCAATACCTGACCGTCTACGTGCCGCCGGCACCGATTCCGATGATAGGAATAGTAAGTTCGGAAGCTACACGCTCTGCAAGGGTAGCAGGTATTTTTTCGAGTACAATGGCAAAACAGCCTGCTTCTTCCAATAAATGGGCGTCGCGAATCAGTTTGTCGGCTTCGGCTTCGTCTTTGGCACGTACGGTATAGGTTCCGTATTTGTTAATGGATTGAGGCATGAGTCCCAAATGTCCCATCACAGGGATACCGGCGCATACGATACGTTTCACCGTGTCAATGATTTCTTCACCGCCTTCGAGCTTCAATGCGTCAGCGTGACTTTCTTTCATGATGCGGATAGCGGAAGCAAGTCCCTCCATCTCGTTGCCCTGGTAAGATCCGAAAGGCATATCAACTACCACCATCGCACGCTTTACACCACGTACTACGGATTTGGCATGATAAATCATTTGGTCGAGCGTGATAGGTAATGTAGTCACGTTACCTGCCATTACGTTAGAAGCGGAGTCGCCTACCAGGATTACGTCCATTCCCGCACCGTCTACAATCTGTGCCATTGTGTAATCATACGCAGTCAGCATAGATATTTTTTCGCCTCTCTGTTTCATTTCAACCAAGCGATGAGTAGTCACCTTTCTTGTGTCATCTGATATATAACCAGCCATGTCTTTTTAATTTATGATTTATGAATTATGATTTATGTCATTGATGTCTGCGCATTTGGACGCTTTCAAAAATTGCGGCAAAGTTATAACATTTAATTCATAACTGGGAAAGAAAAGCAAAAAATCCTTCAAATGCTTCGCTTGGATAGTTGGAAGGCATTGGAAAGGATGGGTGGGTCTCACTATTTTTATTTATCTCGGTTATTTTTCTTATTTCATTTATTAATATAATATAAGTGAGGTAACTATTTAAAAATAATGCCGTTATTTATGGAGAGAGATCATTTTTTCGTATGTCATGCCGGTGAAGTCGTCTATTATATAATGGGCTTTTCCGGTGATGGCTTCGCGTGAGTTGGTGGTGGCAAGTCCGATCACTGTTGCCCCGGAAGTCATGCCGGCTTGCAGGCCGTGGAAAGAATCCTCAAAGACGTAGGAGTTTTCGGGGGTGGCTTCAAAGATTTCCATTCCCAGCAGGAAACAGTCGGGAGCGGGTTTTGAACGGGCAAACATTTCTCCTGTCAGGATGCGGTCTACCATTCCTTTAAATTCGGGATGGGCATTGTAGACGTTTGCCATCTTCTCTTCGTTGGAGCTGGTGACTACGGCTATCTTTGCACCGTTCCGACGAAGATCGGCTATGAAGGCTTCTACTCCGGGGATGTATTCATAGGACATCTTTTTCTCGTAAACATTGAGTTCAGCGCTTATTTCGAGCTGTGCTTCGGGTCTGTCCGCGAAATGCTTTTCATAGATTTGTAATAGCGTCTGTCCCTTGATGCGGCGTCCGAAATCTTCTTCATTCAGATATTTCCGTCCTTGCTCGTCCCAAAAAACAGTGTACTGCGTTTCTGTATCCATGATGACACCGTCAAAGTCGAAGAGTGCTGCAATTGTTTTCGTTGTATTCATATTAAACTGTCTTTTTACCTAAAACGTTAAACCTTGTGTATCTATCGCCGCAAAGTTCCGAATAATCATCGAATCAGGCAAATAATTCGTACCTTTGCAAAGCTAAAAAAAACGTAACATACGTTTTTATCCAACAAAATCTACTGGCGCATGAGCAAGAACGACCCGCACATTTTAGGCAAAGAACGTATCGGCAAATTGCTGTTACAATATTCCATTCCTGCGATTATCGGAATGACGATTACTTCTATCTATAACATCATTGATAGTATCTTCATCGGACATGGCGTAGGACCGATGGCTATTGCCGGACTGGCTATCAGCTTCCCGCTGATGAATCTTGTTGTCGCTTTCTGTACACTGGTTTCGGCTGGTGGGTCTACCCTCGCTCTATCCGTTTGGGACAGAAGGATATGAAAGGAGCTACGGAAATTTTGTCACATACGCTGATGCTTTGTATCACAAATTCTCTTTTCTTCGGTATTCTGTCTTTTATCTTCCTGGATGATATACTGACTTTTTTCGGAGCCAGCGCCGACACCCTTCCATATGCACGCAGCTTTATGCAGGTGATTTTGCTGGGAACTCCCATCACTTACACAATGATCGGGCTGAACAACGTGATGCGCGCTACCGGATACCCCAAAAAGGCTATGCTTACTTCAATGGTAACGGTGGTGGCTAACATCATCCTCGCTCCTATCTTTATCTTCCACTTCGAATGGGGAATGAGGGGTGCGGCTACGGCAACGGTTATCTCGCAGTTGATTGGTATGGTGTGGGTGGTGAGCCACTTCACCAAGAAAGACAGTACGGTGCATTTTGAAGGGAATATCTGGAAAATGAAACCGAGGATTGTAGAAAGTATCTTCGCCATCGGTATGTCTCCATTCCTGATGAATGTGTGTGCGTGTGCCATCGTGATTATCATCAATAACAGTTTGCAAAATTATGGGGGCGATATGGCTATCGGTGCGTATGGTATCATCAATCGGTTGCTGACGCTTTATGTAATGATTGTGTTGGGGCTGACTATGGGGATGCAGCCAATCGTGGGCTACAACTTCGGCGCACAAAAGATAGACCGGGTGAAACAAACGCTGCGACTGGGGATTATCTCCGGGGTAGTGATTACGAGCAGCGGGTTCGTGATTTGTGAGTTTTTCCCTCATGCCGTATCGGCTCTCTTCACTGATAGCGATGAATTGATTGATTTGGCGGTAGGCGGTATCCGGTTGACTGTGTTGATGTTCCCGTTTGTAGGGGCACAGATTGTAATCGGTAACTTTTTCCAAAGTATCGGCAAGGCTAAAATCAGTATTTTCCTTTCGCTGACGCGTCAGTTGCTTTATCTTTTGCCTTGCTTATTACTGTTCCCTAACTGGTGGGGATTGGAAGGAATCTGGATCAGTATGCCGGTATCGGATGCGCTGGCGTTTATTACGGCCGTTGTCAGTCTGATGATTTACATCAAGAAGGTTTCCAAACAGCATCCGGTAGTAGCAGAATAAGGCGGTGTCTGCCCTATTCTGCCATTTAATTCTATTCGGCTTATTCTGCTTTAATGCTATTGACCGGATTCTCGTTCGCGATATGCCATGCTTTCAGAACAACACAGATTACAATCAGTAATTGGACGAACAAGGCCGTAGCAGCAAAAAGCAATGGATTCAAATCAATCTGCTCGGCAAATTGGTCGAGCCATGCCTGTCCTGCAAAATAAGAAACGGTAGTGCCTACTAGGATAGAAATCACTGAAACGTATAAAATGTCACGTGTCAGTAATCCGAGGATATGAGATGCTTCGGCTCCATTCACTTTCCGGATAGCTATCTCTTTGCTCCGGCGCTGGGTTTCATCGTTCACATAGCCAATCAATCCCATGATAACGATCAGCAGGATAAAGGCGGAAGTGATCCAGACGGAATTGCGGAAGCGGTATACGTCTTTATAGATATTTTTCACCATTTGATCTACCAGGATAAAACGCAAGGATATATTCGGATAGGTGTTTTCTACAAACTCATTCAGACGTTTCAGATTCTCGTTATATGGTTCTTTCAAGCGGACATCAAATGCATGGTTGGCATTTTCATCTCCAATCAGGACAATAGGAGATTGCGACACGTAAAAACTTTTATTGCGAATATCACGGAATACGCCTACAATCGTTCCTTGAATGTCATTCACTGTTTTACCTACTGCTCCGTCGGTCCATTTCATCAGACGTACCAGTTCTTCGTTTACCAATAAGTCGTTCTGCTTTTTCAGCGTAGTGCCTTCTATAATCTCAATACCCATTACTTCAGGATAGTTGTAATGGCAGGAATTGTAATTTAGGGTAGCAATCCGCTTACCGTCATTTCCCATCAGTCCGCGTGTCCAGTACTCTCCCAACACCCCATTCACGGCAACAGTCACTCCCTCTACCATCGGCTGACGGTTCAAATCGTCTTTGATATGCTCTACCGATTCTTTAGGCAACCATGTCTGCGCTTGAGCTAATCCGGGCACGACGATACCCATATCACGGCTCATCAGATGACTGTACTGCAACAGAGTGACCAGCAACAATCCCAAGACGAAAGAAACTCCTGTAAACTGCACAAACAACAACGAACGCTTCCACCCTTTCTTCCCATCTGTATACCGGCGGAATACCTGCGTGACAGGGATACGGGAGAATAATCGTCCCGGTATGCCACCTGCCAGTATGAAGAGAACAAGGATAGTGAGCAACGGTACCCACAACGTTTCCCAAGTGAAAAGTGAGGAAAGACGGACGGAAAGTAAATCTTCAATCAGATCACGCGCATTGATTATCAGTAAGAAACTAAGCAATACGGAAAGAATGACAAGGATTCCCGTCTCTGCCATAAACATTCTGAAAATATGGGTGGAACTGGCTCCATTGCACTTATGCACTCCCACTCCTTTTGCACGACGACTTAAAGTGGCAATGGATATCAACATATAGTTCATGATAGCCACAAAGAAAATAGCAAAGCCCAAAAATCCGTAAATGACCAAACGCTTTTGTACATCGGGAGAAACCAGATGAAGTTTCACCAATGGAATGGCACTAAATTCAACTTTCCAGCCATCATACTCTAAATCTGTATATTTTCCGATCACCCGCTGAATGTCAGCATTCACTTTGTCAATGTCCGATGCATGGCGCAAACGAAGGAAAGCATAAAAGACATCATTTCCTCTCCAACCGGCTCCTGAATGATACCCTCCATTCTGATGAACAGATATCACGAAATCATGGGTGAGCATCGTATTTTCCGGCACATCTTTGTAGATCCCACGTATGGTCAGTGTGTTTTGTTTTTCAGCAGAAAGCACTTTCCCGACAGGTCTTCATCCCCGAACGTCTCACGGGCAAAATGCTCCGAAACAAAAACGCTTCCGGGCATAATCATATCCTTGGGATTGCCTTGCAACACCGGTATGCCGAAGGTCTGAAAAAAACAAGTATCCGCAAAGATATAATCTGCATCGGGCAACAATTTATCTTCATAATAGATATTGGCACTCCATATCGAAAGGACACTACTGGCAACCTCCACTTCTTTCGGCATCTCTTCTGCCAAAGTAGATGCCAGCACATCGAAAACAGTATAGTCATAACTGGTCTCTTTATCATCACCAGCCGTTTCACCCGTACTAAGATTAATTCTTTGACAACGTACAAGTGCCAAGCGTTCTGCCTCCGGATAGCATTGTTCATAGCTTAGTTCGAAGGCTATCTGCGAGAAAAGCAGAATACCGATAGTAAGCCCTAAGGAAAGGGAAATGATTCGTATGATATTCGATCCACGTTCACGCAATAAGGTACGTATAGTATAATAGATTTGTCTCATGGTTGGTTCTCTGTTTATGCCTTTACACTTGCTACAATACTTCCATCGAATAAATGTACGGTACGATGTGCAAAACTGGCATCGTGCTGTGAGTGGGTCACCATGATAATGGTTGTCCCCTCTCTATTCAGTTCCGTCAACAGATTCATCACTTCCGCTCCGTTTTTTGAGTCAAGGTTACCCGTAGGCTCATCGGCAAGGATAAGTTGAGGATTGGTAACAACCGCGCGGCTATCGCCACCCGTTGTTGCTGTCCGCCGGAAAGCTGTTGAGGAAAATGTTTAGCACGGTGGTTGATATTCATTCTTTTTAGAATGTCTTCTACCATTCGGCGACGTTCGGAAGATTTAAGGCCTAAATAAGTGAGCGGAAGTTCCACATTCTCGTAGACGTTTAATTCGTCCATAAGGTTGAAGCTCTGGAATACAAAACCCAGTTTGCCTTTACGGACACGGGTACGTTCCTTTTCTTTCAGGCCGGCTACTTCTTCTCCCATCAGCAGGTAAGAGCCTTCAGTGGGGTTATCTAATAGGCCGAGGATGTTTAATAAGGTGGATTTCCCACAGCCAGACGGTCCCATGATAGCAACAAATTCTCCTTCTTTTACTTCAAGGTTTACATGATTTAATGCGACCGTCTCCACTTCGGTAGTACGGAATACTTTACTAATATTTTCAATCTGTATCATCTTGTTTATTTATGATGTTGTTCTACATAGATTTATTTCCAGTTTTACTATTGACGTTTTTAGTCATGCAGAAAGTATGCCAAACAAGAATAGCTATTCATTTTCAATCATTTATCTTTTCTTAGTTTCCCAAGCATTGTCTAATAATTAGACAGGACCGTCTAATTATTAGACAAATCGGATACTGTTCCATATCTCCCATTTATTGTTCAAAGAGTCCTATTTGCCTGTTAGCCGATTGTCCATCCAAATAGAAAACTTTATCTTTGCATTTAGTTTTCTAGACTATAAACAAAATAATTATGATGAGAAAGAGTGTATATGTATTCTTATCGTGCTTTTTACTTTCCGGATGCGGCATGATAGATTACCATCCATACGACGTCCGTATCAGCGGCGAAACAGAGGTCAACGCACATAATATCGAAAGAATAGAGGCAAACTGCAAGGTAAAACGACCATACGCTTTGTGACTATGGGCGACTCACAACGATGGTACGATGAAACGGAAGATTTCGTGAAAGAGATTAATAAACGGAATGATATTGACTTCGTTATTCACGGAGGGGATATGAGTGACTTCGGACTAACCAAAGAGTTTCTCTGGCAAAGGGATATAATGAACGGACTTAACGTGCCTTATGTAACCCTTATCGGAAACCATGATTGCTTGGGGACGGGAGCAGAAACATACAAGGCGGTATTCGGTCCCACCAACTTTTCTTTCATCGCAGGTAATGTGAAATTTGTCTGCCTGAACACCAATGCGCTGGAGTATGACTACTCTGAACCTGTGCCGAACTTTACCTTTATGGAACAAGAGATTACGAGCAGGCTGGACGAGTTTGAAAAGACTGTCATTAGTATGCACGCACGCCCTTACACGGATGTATTCAACGATAATGTGGCTAAAGTATTTCAACATTATATCAGACAATACCCGGGAATACAAGTCTGTACTGCTGCTCACACCCACCATTATCAGGACGATGTGATCTTTGATGATGGAATACATTATGTTACCAGTGATTGTATGGATTACCGTACTTATCTGGTATTTACAATAACCCCGGAAAAATATGAATATGAACTGGTTAAATACTAACTATATCTTGCGCGCAGGAGTATTATCCGTACTTCTGTTACTTCCCGGTCTGATTTCAGCTACTTGTAAAGCAGATACAATCATCAACTCGTACAAGGATGATTCACTCCGTTTCATTATCAAAGATGATTCAATTATCACTTTTCGCACAGGAGATTCTATATTTACGATCATCAAAGCGGACTCTGTATTGCCGGTTGCACCGAAGCAGGTGAAACACAGTCGTTACGATAACCGGATTCACCGTTTCCGCAGTCACTGGGAACGGATTATCCCGACGCACTCCAAAATACAGTATGCCGGAAACATGGGATTGCTTTCTTTCGGTACGGGATGGGATTACGGGAAACGTAATCAGTGGGAAACGGATATATTGCTCGGATTTATACCGAAATATTCGTCAAAGAAGGCCAAAGTAACCATGACGCTCAAGCAGAACTATATGCCTGGAGCATTAATATCGGAAAGGGCTTCTCTACGGAACCTCTTACCTGCGGGCTTTATGTGAATACCGTGTTTGGCGACCAGTTTTGGGTGAATGAGCCGGAACGTTATCCGAAAGGTTACTATGGTTTCTCCAGCAAAGTACGTTTTCATGTTTTCATGGGACAACGGTTGACATACGATATCGATCCGCAACGTAGATTTTTAGCCAAGTCGGTGACTTTTTTCTATGAAATAAGTACGTGCGACCTGTATGTTATCAGTGCAGTAAACAATAGCTATCTCCGTCCGCGTGATTATCTTAGTTTATCATTCGGATTGAAGTTCCAGTGGTTATAAAAGAATTTATGATTTATGAATTATGAATTATAACTTACTTTTTCGTAAGTTTGCGCTTTACAAACTTAAACGAAAATGAGTAAATCAGGAACAATCATCATTGTAGACGATAATAAAGGAGTATTGACTGCCGTACAAATCCTTCTGAAAAGTTATTTTTCCAAGATTGTCACACTCTCCTCTCCTGTCACCCTGTCCAGTGTCATAAGGGAAGAAACACCGGAAGTAATTTTGTTGGATATGAATTTCACATCAGGCATCAACACCGGTAATGAGGGTTTATTCTGGTTGCATGAAATAAAGAAAGTACGTCCAGAACTTCCGGTCGTACTTTTTACGGCTTATGCCGACATCGAACTGGCTATCCAGGGGATTAAAGAAGGAGCAACCGACTTTATCGTCAAGCCTTGGGATAACCAAAAACTGGTGGAAACCCTGCAAACCGCAGCAGCTTCTACGCACAACGACAAGAAAACGGGCAGCAAAGAAGAAACCACCCACTCACCTATGTACTGGGGAGAAAGCAAAGTGATGCAACAACTCCGCACATTAATTGAAAAGGTAGCCATCACCGACGCCAATATCCTGATAACAGGCGAAAACGGAACGGGGAAAGAAATGCTGGCACGGGAGATTCATCTCCTTTCCAACCGCAAATACAAAGAAATGATTGCAGTGGATATGGGGACTATCACAGAGTCTTTATTTGAAAGTGAGCTTTTCGGACACGTTAAAGGTTCTTTCACCGACGCACACACCGACCGGACCGGCAAATTTGAGGCTGCCGATAATAGTACGCTGTTTCTCGATGAAATAGGCAACCTGCCTTACCACCTGCAAGCAAAGCTACTGACCGTCCTCCAACGACGAAGCATTGTGAGAGTGGGAAGCAACACGCCGATTCCCATTCATATCCGACTGATATGCGCAACCAACCGGAATCTGCAAGAGATGGTAGTGAAAGGTGAATTCCGGGAAGATTTGCTCTATCGCATCAATACCATTCATGTAGAGATTCCTCCTTTGCGGGAACGGAAAGAAGATATTATTCCATTGGCCGAAAGGTTCATGGTACGCTTTTGCAAACAATATGACAAGACATTGATGAAGTTCACTCCCGACGCTAAAGATAAATTGAAAGCACACCTTTGGTATGGTAATATCCGTGAACTGGAACACGTGATTGAAAAGGCCGTTATCATCAATGACAGTCCGCTCGTTCCCGCCGAATTGTTCCAATTATCCATTCCACGGACGGAGAGTCAGGAGAAAAGTATTTCTACGCTGGAAGAGATGGAAATGCAGATGATACGGAAAGCGCTCGACGCTTGCGCAGGAAACTTATCAGCAGTAGCCGCCCAACTGGGCATAACCAGGCAGACTCTTTATAACAAGATGAAAAAATTCGGATTATGACAGTGCAGCTTCAACAAGTAGGCGTTCAATATTGGTTCAGAGTCTTGCTGACGGCACTTTTCTGTATATCGTCCGTGTGGTTCGGTATACATCAATCATACGGTTGGTTAGGGGGTAGTCTTTGTTTATTGGTTCTTAGCGTACTTTGGCAAATCCGCCTTTATCGTCTCCACACCAAACAGGTGCTTTTTATGATTGATGCGCTCGAGAATAATGATAATACGTTTCATTTTACCGAAGAAAACGGTACTCCCGAAAGCAAAGAAATAAACCGGGCGCTCAACCGCGTGGGACATATCTTATATAGCGTGAAAGCTGAAACAGCCCAGCAAGAGAAATACTACGAACTGATTCTCGACTTTGTCAGTACAGGATTAGTAGTGCTCAATGACAATGGAGCCGTTTATCAGAAGAACAAAGAAGCACTCCGTATTTTAGGGCTGAATGTGTTTACACATATCCGCCAATTGAGTCAGGTGGATGCGCAGCTTATGGAGAAAATAGAGAACTGTCGCCCGGGGGACAAACTACAAGTCATATTTCACAATGAACGGGGAACGATTAACTTATCCATCCGTGTGTCGGAAATCAATGTACGCAAAGAGCATCTGCGCATCCTTGCCCTGAATGATATCAATACCGAACTGGATGAAAAAGAAATAGATTCATGGATCCGGCTGACACGGGTACTGACACATGAGATCATGAACTCTGTGACTCCCATCACTTCCCTTTGCGATACGCTTCTTTCAATATCAGCGGATAAAGACGAAGAGATGAATCACGGATTGCAAACAATCAGTACGACGGGAAAAGGGTTGCTTGCCTTTGTAGAATCATACCGGCAATTCACACGCATACCGACACCGGAACCCTCCTTGTTCTATGTGAAAGCATTCATAGAAAGAATGGTTGAACTTGCCTGTCATCAGCATCCATGTGAGCATATCCGTTTCCACACAGAGATTACTCCTGCGGACTTAATCGTATATGCAGATGAGAATCTTATTTCACAGGTAGTTATCAATCTTTTAAAGAACGCAATTCAAGCAATCGGCAATCAGCCGGATGGGAGAATTGAGTTGAAGGCGTCCTGCAATGACATGGAAGAAATATGGATTGAGATAAAAAACAATGGTCCCGAAATCCCAGCGGAAATAGCAGAACATATCTTCATTCCTTTCTTTACGACCAAAGAAGGCGGTAGCGGAATCGGACTTAGTATCTCCCGCCAAATCATGCGCCTTTCAGGAGGAAGCCTTACGTTACTACGAGAGAAAGAGACAACGTTTATTTTAAAATTCAAATAACGATTGATATATGATACCTACACTAGTCAACAATCCGCTATTCCGAGGAATCACTCCGGAAAAACTTCTTGCCGATCTGGAAGAGATCAGTTTTCATACACGTTCTTATAAGAAAGGAGAAATCCTGGCACGACAGGGAGATGTGTGCAACCGTCTTATCATCCTGACCAAAGGAAGTGTGCGTGGAGAAATGATTGACTATTCGGGACGTCTTATCAAGGTAGAAGATATAACTGCTCCCAGAGCGATTGCCCCTCTGTTCCTGTTCGGTGAGCAGAACCGCTATCCGGTGGAGGTGACTGCCAATGAACCGACAGAGGTGATCGAGCTTCCTAAACCAAGTGTTTTGAGTTTGTTCCGCAAGAACGAGCAGTTTTTGGAAAACTATATGAATCTCTCCGCCAATTATGCACGGACTTTATCGGATAAGCTTTTCTTCATGTCGTTCAAGACCATTCGTCAGAAACTTGCCTCCTACCTGCTCCGCCTGTACAAACAACAGCAACAGGAGCATATCACCCTCGACCGTTCGCAACAGGAGTTGAGTGATTACTTCGGAGTCTCCCGCCCTTCCCTCGCCCGCGAACTGGCACACATGCAGGAAGACGGACTATTGATAGCAGATCGTAAACATATCACTATCTTACAGAAAGAAGAACTGGTCCGGCTCATCCAATAATGCTCCGATTTAAAAATCATTTATCTAATTGTGAGTATTTGAGATAAAAATATTCATTGTTGTAACATTGGTTACAGAATCACCTGAAACCTTTCCTCTACTTTTGCGTTCAATAAATAAACTGTTGGACTAATTAAAAACGTAAAAGTTATGAGTATGTTCTGTTATCAATGTCAAGAAACCGCAATGGGTACGGGTTGTACCTTAAAAGGTGTATGCGGTAAAACTTCCGAAGTGGCTAACCTGCAAGACCTGCTGCTTTTTGTAGTACGTGGAATTGCTGTCTACAACGAACATCTGCGTAAAGAGGGACAGTCTTCCGAACAAGCAGACAAATTTATCTATGATGCTTTGTTCATCACCATCACTAACGCCAATTTTGATAAAGTAGCGATCACCGAAAAAATCAAAGAAGGACTGAAACTGAAAAAGGAACTTGCCGGTAAGGTAAAGATCGAGAATGCTCCTGACGAATGTCTTTGGGATGGAAATGAAGAGGAGTTTGAAGAAAAATCAAAAACGGTCGGTGTGCTTCGCACGCCCAACGAGGATATACGCTCACTAAAAGAACTCGTACACTATGGTCTGAAAGGAATGGCTGCCTATGTAGAGCATGCGCATAACCTGGGCTATCAGTCACCGGAGATATTTGCTTTCATGCAGCACGCATTGTCCGAATTGACCCGCAATGATATTACTGTGGAAGAATTGGTTCAATTAACGCTAGAAACAGGAAAACATGGAGTATCAGCAATGGCACAGCTAGACAAGGCAAATACGAGCAGTTACGGTAATCCGGAAATCTCACAAGTGAATCTTGGTGTCCGTAATCATCCGGGTATATTGATAAGCGGACATGATTTAAAAGACCTCGAAGAGTTGCTGGAGCAAACGGAAGGTACAGGGATAGATGTATATACGCACAGTGAAATGCTGCCTGCGCACTATTATCCTCAACTAAAGAAGTATAAGCATCTGGCAGGAAACTACGGAAATGCCTGGTGGAAACAAAAAGAGGAATTTGAAAGTTTCAACGGTCCGATCCTGTTTACAAGTAACTGTATTGTTCCGCCACGTGCGAATGCCAGCTACAAAGACCGCATTTACATCACAGGAGCCTGCGGTCTGGAAGGCGCGCATTATATCCCCGAACGCAAAGATGGAAAACCGAAAGATTTTTCTGCCCTGATTGCTCATGCTAAACAATGCCAGCCACCCGTAGCCATCGAAAACGGAACACTCATCGGTGGATTCGCTCATGCACAGGTGACGGCTTTAGCGGATAAAGTGGTGGATGCCGTGAAAAGTGGAGCCATCCGTAAGTTCTTTGTAATGGCAGGATGCGACGGACGTATGAAGAGCCGTGAATATTATACGGAATTTGCTCAAAAGCTACCCGGTGATACAGTGATTCTTACGGCAGGTTGCGCCAAGTACAGATACAATAAATTAGCTTTAGGTGATATCAACGGTATTCCGAGAGTATTGGATGCGGGACAATGTAACGACAGTTACTCACTGGCTGTAATCGCTCTAAAACTGAAAGAAATCTTCGGACTGGACGATGTGAATCAGTTACCTATCGTATACAATATTGCATGGTACGAACAAAAGGCGGTCATTGTTTTATTGGCATTGCTGGCTTTAGGAGTGAAACATATTCATTTAGGGCCTACTCTTCCCGCTTTCCTTTCACCGAATGTAAAGAACGTATTGATCGAGCAATTTGGAATCGGAGGTATCAGTACAGTGGATGAAGATATTGTGAAGTTTCTATCATAAATGATAAGGGAACAGAAGGGTATTTTACAGACAAATTTCCTTCTAAAAAATAGTGACGGTATATGATGGAAATAGTGACGGTATACGGCAATGATACCGTCATATT
>NZ_QTMZ01000047.1:0-41851 GCF_003602935.1 Bacteroides sp. AM54-2NS | reverse complement strand
TGGTACAACAGCTCCAGCAATTATAAATAATAGAGAGTAATATTATGGAAGAATATCCTTATACAGAGGTTGTAGACGGTAAAGAGTACACCTATATTAATATGGGTACGTACTATGTAACTAACTTAGAGACTGGAGACAGAAGACTTGTACAGAGAGAAGTGCCATTCTTATTCGATGATGAGTATGATACAGGTGTAAAAGATGAAGATGATACTGATTGCTTAACTGGGCATGAAGAGATTCTTAACCCATTTAAAGCAGAATATGATGAGAATGGTAAGGAGATATTTATACCCAAATCTAAGTAAATGAGCTAGGTAAACTAGGATATAAGAATGGAGGTAAATTATGAATATGAAAAGAAACAAGAAGCAACAGTATCGTGTAACTAGATACGAACTGAATGATAAGAATGAACTAGTAAAGGTTGACAATCCTGTAAACTGTAACCCTAGAAAGAAGTTACCCAAACAACTAAAGGAGATGTTAGACAAGCTATTATTTAACGATTGATTAACATACCGCCATTTGTTTAACTACTTACTAATGAGTAACTTCACAAGAAGTCGAGCTGTATTCTTGTTCTATTAGATTTAATCATTAAGATATATTCTTTGATGTTAAAGTTTATCGTTTAGGTGGCTTATTAGGTACTCGACATAAATGATAACCACGGACTTTAAATACTTTCAAAGCCTGATGATTCTTATAACTGTCATTACACTCCTTACAGATAGGAGTAAGACACTCGGTATAAATAAGTCTACCTTCTGCATTTAGTCGTCCGTATTCAGCAAGTACATGCCCACCAACAGCAGGGTTGTCATTAGTAAATGACTTCTTACAGCAAGGGCATATAGTAATGAATCTTGTAAATATATTGGTTTTATAACAGTAGGCTATCCACGACTCGTAACCATATTTACACGCTTCATCATCAGCAACAGCTTGTAAACATGTTATCTCCTTCAAAATACCTGTAACCAATAGAACACCCATAACTAGCAACTTTTATGAAATTCTACTACAAAGATAAGAATTAAACTAATATCTCGTAACTATAAATAAACTAATATGAATAATAATCAATCAGAGAATAAAGAACCAGACTTCTTCACTCCTAATGCTCCAATTAAATACGTAATGGCAGGAGGAAGAGGAGTAATGATAGGTTGCGGAATTATAACAGCCTTATATGTCATAGGCGTAATTATAGGGCTGTGTTTGGGATATGGTTGGAGTAGCCTTCTTCTGCCTTTCCTGCCATTCATCATAATTGGATTTATTGGCTACATTTGGGAGATGTTTAAGAAGTTCTATAATCTGGGATATGATAAGAAACGTAGGATATAAAGTCTCTGTATGCCTATATATCCTACCCTACCTTCCGCTAGTAAATTCCTATGTACTTGACCCTACTAGTAGGGAATAGTAATATTATTACCTAGCCATTCAAATAACTTGTTTAGATAATACTTGATAGGCTAGATACAATATTACGTATAAATCAATTATTATATAAGAATTAATTATCATACAAGAAATCCTTATTATTCCTTTGAGGTTATTAAATTTCATACTACATTTGCAACGCATTTCCAGATAATAGTTAATTTACTAGCTTATAATCTGAATATCCAGTAAGGTTTGCTGGTAATAAATGTATTATTAACTTAATAATTAAAACTATGTCAAATTTGGAAAATGCAAATGTAAAGAGTGCTGAAGAACGTAAACGTGCAGAAATGCATAGAACTTATGGAATGTGGTATAAAGAGGGAGCAACAGCTTCCGACCTTGTTTCTTGGTGTGATGCAAGAATAGCAGTTTACAGTGAATGGATTAAGAACTGTACAGAACTGAAACATTCAAGTCAAGCACAGTTATTGAGTGGCATGTCTAAAGAAGCTTTAGAAGCAGCTTTAGCTGCATTAAACGCCCAATAGCATCTTTCGTGAGGTTGTGTCAAGACATTGGCACAACCTCATTTTCAATTTAATCAACCACATTTACTAGTTAATAATTATATTCAGTGAAATATTACATCTTGTAAGTATAATCTATTTCCCAACCATTCTGCATACATATCTTTATCAGTTCATTAAAGGTTACTGTTAAATCTACATCTTCTGTTTCAGTCACCAATGTGGCATTAGAGATAACAAAGTACTCTCCGGCATCATAAGCATCAAGCTTATTCTTTCCATTTTGGAATGTGGCATAATTACCGCTAATATAATAGGCTACCTTATTATTCCTCTGATTACCGTCATATAGGACATTATAAATTCCATTTATAGTATATACTTCCAATAGAACTATACCATTCTTCATTATCCTATTAGTAGCTGGTGATACATAGGTTGTAATCCTATAAGGATATATCTTGTCTACTAGTTCCATTACTAAGTTCCTCATTTTAATAGGGTCTGATTCTGCCTTCTCAATGGCATCCTTTGGCAAGGTAGGTTGGTTGAAGAACGTCCTCATATTCTCCAATCTTAACTTCTCTACATTTAAAGCTTCTATCTTATCCTTGCACTCCGCTCTCTCATTCTCACACTTAGTTAGGGTTTTATAGTACTTATCTTTAGCTATATCCATTACAGAATCCGGAGCATCCATATAAGCACTATAAGCTCTTTCTATCAATCTATCCATGTTAGATATATGAGATGTAAAGTTGGCTATATTCATTTCCAAATTGGTTATTTTATCGGTAAGTTCCACCACCCTAGCTACTCTATCCTCATCATTCAAATTGGCAAATCCTATTAACTCCTGTTTAACTAAGCCCCAAATAATAGCTTCTAATTTCTCATTACTAATTGTAATGCGACTACTACAATCTGTAGCATTATTGATACCCGACATACATGACCACCTAATAGCTACCTTCCCATTCATCAATCTATATTTATCCCCCTTATCTCCACCACGTTTCTGTGGAGTTAATGAGTGTTCACAGATAGGACATTTAAGAAGTTTACTCAATATATAAGTAGCCTGTTTTGGATAAGGAGTTCTAGCAGTTCTATTTGTAGCTCTCTTAGTGGTGGCTTTATCGAACATAGCCCTAGTTATGATAGTAGGTATCTCGACTTCAAACTCATCTACATCTTCTGTATCTGGGTCAGTAAGAGATACAACCTTTATACCAGTACAATAAGGTTCAAAGGTTAAAATATGCTCTATAGTCCCTATGCTGAATTTCTTATTAAATTGTTCACCATACTTGGCAGTAATAGCCAAAGCTGTAGATTTCAGTGTTGCACCGTCTTTAACATATTCTTCAAATACATCTACCACAACTTTAGCGGCATCATCATTTATCACCCAACTATTCTTCTTACCCTTATCTCTACCACCATATCTTTTATAACCAAAGAAGGGCTGTCCTATACTCATTTGATTGTTATCCAGTTCATCACGTCTACCAGATGCTATTTGTGTTTTCATACTCTTTATGTATTTCCAAGCAGCATCAAAGGCAGCACCTATAATAGTTTCAGCATCTCTAACTTTCTTGCCAGTTACAGGGTCTATAGTCCAAGTATCAATATCCCTAAAATACACAGGAATATCCATGTTGATAAGCTGTCTAACATATAACCGACCCGACATAGGGTCACGACTCATTCGGCTAACTTCCGACACTAAAACGACATCAAATTCCTTATTAATAGCAGCATCTTTTAGACGTTGAATAGACTGCCTATCTCTCTTACTTGCATCATCTTTACCAGTGATATGCTCACCAAATATCATATTATCACTTGACGTATAACCAAACTTCTTAGCCAGTCTAGTTAGGTCATTTACCTGTCGCTCATAGTCTTGCTTCTTAGTTGAGCACCTAATCAAAAATGCAGCTCTCATATCTGTTACATTTAATATTATTGCAATCAAGACTATTAGCTAACTATCTATAATGCAATATAATAGCACAGATAATAGTCTTTACCTCTCGCAAAGATAAGAAAGTTTCTACAATGGTGCAAGTATTTTAAGAATAGCGAATTGCCGGAATTCAACCGAGGAGTGTTGGAAGTGTTGCGTCAACCATTGGAAGACCGCCAGATCACTATTTCCCGCATCAAAAGTACTATCAGCTATCCGGCCAATCTGATGCTGATTGCATCCATGAACCCATGCCCCTGTGGATATTACAACCATCCGACAAAAGCATGCGTATGCAGCCCCGGACAGGTTCAAAAGTACTTGAATAAGATATCCGGTCCATTATTAGATCGCATCGACATTCAGATAGAGATTGTACCTGTACCCTTTGATAAGATTTCCGATCAAAGACAGGGAGAATCGAGCAATATCATCAGGCAACGAGTGATAAAAGCCCGTCAAATACAGGAAAGACGCTACACCGAATATACCGGAATTTATTGCAATGCACAAATGAACAGCAAACTGCTTGCAATGTATGCTCAACCAGATGCCAAAGGGCTCGCATTACTGAAAAATGCTATGGAACGGCTCAATCTGTCTGCCCGAGCCTATGACCGGATTTTAAAAGTTGCCCGTACAATCGCCGATTTGGAAGGAGCAGAACAAATACTCCCCAATCATTTGGCAGAGGCTATCAGTTATCGGAATCTCGACAGAGAGAACTGGGCAGGATAATAACAATGAATACAAACAGAAGAGAATTATTTCATCATCAGCACTATCTTTTTTCATATATTTGTTTTACATTTGTAACAAATAAATAATTCTAATATGAGAAAATCGATAATAGCTATTTTAATGACATTTTGTTTGAGTATAATGACTTATGCTCAAACTCCCCGAGACAGAGCCACAGAATTAAAAGAACAAGCACAAAGTAGCCTCAATCAAAAAGATTACATCAAAGCACGTTACTTATTCAAAAAGGCATACGAAGCATTTGCAACCCGAGAAAACTATCCACAGGCAATAGAATGTGGTGTTCAGGCTAATGCTTTATACGTCAGAGAGAACTTTTACAAAGAAGGATTCGAACTTTGTCGTGACATGGACCAACTTATATGGGCCGGAGAGCAAAATCAGAAGAAAGTCTTTTATGACCTCCGCTTCCTCGTGAACAAGGAGCGGTTGCAGATGTACACGGCACTTAAAAATCCAGCTCAGGCAAAAACACAGCTGAATAAACTGGAAGAAACTGCTAACCTTGCCAAGAATGACTCACTGACAGAGGTTTTACTGTATACAAAAGCCAACTATTACTATACATTTAACCAAAACACACAAGGTGATGCCTGTTTCCGCAAACTAATTAATCAATACAAGGAAAAGAAAGACTACGCCAAAGTGAGTGATTGCTACAAAAACCTTATCGGAATTGCCCGTAAAGCCAATAACGCCCCTTTAATGGAACGCACCTATGAAAGTTACATCGTTTGGACAGACTCCGTGAAAGCGCTGACAGCTCAAGACGAACTGAATGTACTGAAAAGGAAATATGACGAAAGCCAACTGACTATACAAGAAAAAGACGACACGCTATCAGCCAAACAATACATCATTATAGGCCTGTGTGTTCTTGTAGTCATCCTCGTAGCCGGACTGGCAATACTGGCCGCCATATTACTGAAATTTATCGCCGACAACCGCAAATTAAAGAAAAGTGTGAAGATTGCCAATGAACATAATGAATTAAAAACCAAATTCATACAGAACATATCTTCACAGATGGAGCCGACTTTGAATACGTTAGCTACTTCTGCGAATGAACTTTTACAGAAAGCCCCTCAAGAAGCGAGCCAAATGCAGAGCCAGGTCGCTGCTCTAAAGAAATTCAGCGATGATATCCAGGAGCTGTCTTCATTAGAGAATTCATTAACCGAACTCTATGAATTGGGTGAAATCAACGTAGGTACTTTCTGCGAAAATGTAATGGACAAGGTTAAGGAGCATATAAAAATAGATGTTACTCCTTCAGTTAATGCTCCCAAACTTCAGGTAAAGACAAACAAGGAACAACTGGAACGTATCCTTCTCTATTTATTGAGAAATGCAGCCTTCTACACCGAACAAGGACGTATCAGCCTTGAGTTCAAGAAACGTGGTGCGCACACTCATCAGTTTATCGTGACGGATACGGGAATCGGTATTCCGGCAGAGCAACAGGAAAATATCTTCAAACCTTTCACGGAAGTGAAAGACCTCACTACAGGAGATGGGCTAGGATTACCAATCTGCTCACTTATCGCCGCAAAAATGAATGGTAGCCTAACGCTAGATATCGGCTATACCAAAGGAACCCGTTTCATACTGGAACTTCACGTCTAAATTTTGCATAAAACGAATAACTTGTATCATTAGATTACTTCCTAATTTGTTTATTATAGTTACCTCCGACAGGCACTATTCCAAGCTTTTGTTTTGAAGTATACAAAAATATGGACAGGTTCATACATAAACGCATCTCATATTTATAATAAACTTTGGAGTAGTTTATTATAAACGGTATCCATGTTTATTAGAAACTCCAAAAGCTGATTTCCGGTTTTTTATTTCTATTTTTTACAACAAGAAGGCTGCAAATTTTGTAAAATTTGCAGCCTTCTTGCTTATATCCAGCCCACCATTCTTAGTGTATGCTAGAAATATTCTCTATATTTGTTGTAATATTATATCATTTAAGTCACTAGTTTCATACTCTTTTATCTGCTATTTACAAGGTTTAGATTCTTTTTTCGACTATAAAGATACAACATTTAAAAGCATTTGTCAAGAGATACATCTTATAAAATACCTCCTCCAAGCATTTATAAAAAGTATTGTCCTTCTTCTTTTAACCTTTTACGCAACAAAACAGTATCAATTTTATGAACGTCATTCCTTGTCTGTTTGATGGCATGCACAGCAGCCATTCCAGCGGCTTCCCCCGTCACCAGACAAGGAGGCATTACCCGCAAACTTCCAAAAGCCTCTTCATCAGTAGAGATACAACGACCAGCCACCAATAGATTCTTTAATCCTTTGGGTGTCAGACAACGATAAGGGATTCCATGCGACTCTCCTTTTTTGTAACGTGTCTCTTTATGGCCTGGCTTATGAACATCAATATAGTAACAGTTACGTCCGATCTCATCTTCAAACGTTTTGCGTTCCAGCCAGTCCTGAAAAGTAAACGTATAATCCCCTTCAATCCGACGGCTATCTCTGACTCCCAGCAAGGAGGCAGTCTTCACTACAAAAGCACTACCAAAAGCCTTGGGCCGCACTTCTTTCAGTGCTTCCAAATATTGCTCTGCTATCTGCCTACCGATAGCCATTGCCCGCGTAGTATCCCATGGATCGGTCGAATCAACATTATCAATATGCCCTGCATTGAACTGAACCACATCCGGACCAATCAGATTACTATTGAAATGTTTGCCTATCAATGGATATTTTCCGGACTTAATCACATCATAAATAGGACTATTCTTGTTACTCGTATGTAATGAAGGGCCTATGAGATTATAGTGATAGCTATCGACATTGGCAAACGAGAAACATAAAGTAGAACTTTGCACTACTCCATCCTCTCCTCCTTTTTTAAAGGAAGCACCTGCCATGCAGCCACATCACCATCTCCTGTTGCATCAATAAAGACTTTCGCCTTGAATGCGACAAGTCCGGATTTATTTGCCACAATGATAGCGTCTATTGTATCATTTGCTGACATCTCAACGGCTGCAACCCTCGAAAAGAAAAGAACCTGAGCTCCCGAATCAGCGACCATTTGATCATAAACCTGCATCAGATATTCGGGATTTATGTTCACCCAGTTCAACTTCTGTTTTCTCTCATGAGGCACTCCTTTTTTTGATGCCTCGAATATCTTTTCCGCCAATCCCCTATAAATGATTTTCTCACCATCCGAAAACGGACACCATGCCGGAACCATCCCTGCAGTTCCCATACCACCAAGTTGCCCCATTGCCTCAATCAATAAAGTCTTAGCACCTTCCCTAGCTGCAGAAATTGCAGCGGTACATCCACCAGGTCCACCACCGATTACAATAACATCCCATCGATCGTCCACCGCAATCTTAGTATTCTTCAGACGTATTTTAGACTGTGGGGTATCGCCATTCACATTAAGGGCAGGAACTGCAAAAGCAGCACTAAGCAGCCCGGCTTTTTTAAGAAAATCTCTTCTAGACGTCATTACAAATTAATTTATTATAATTACTTTTTCATAAAAGTCTCTGCACGCCCTGGTGTAAACAGCTCCCACAAAGAAGCAACAGTCCATCCGGGCGCAAAAATATCATTATAGTATCCTTTACCATTCTTTCCATAATCCCAACTTGTATGTTGGACAACCTCCGGATAATAACCTACCTTTGCAATACCGCACATATGCCCTTCATAAGGTAATAATTGGCGCATAGAAGTTGAAATTACTTCTGCAAAATCTGAAAAGCGAGACTCGTTATACTCGTTCGACAGCCAACGAAGCACATCGGCAAATTCAAACACAAAGACATCGATATGATTATTTTCTACTGATACATTTCCCCAGCCACGTGTTTTCAAACCAATATCACCCAGCATCTGACCGGGAGCAAAAGGAACATCCCACAAATAATACCATGATAAGGCAAAATAAGCGGCTTGCTTTGTCAGGTCAGCATAATGTTTATGTTCCTCTCCCTTAGTAACCAATGAAAGATAATAAGTAGCAGTTGCAGCATAAAGTGATGCTTCTTTATCTTCACAATTCGCATCAAGGTAGATGAGAAATAATCTGCTTTAGAAATCAATTCTTTCTCCAGATAACCTGCAGTCCGCTTAGCACTATCCAAATAACGTTTATCCTTGAAATACTTATATCCCATCACCAAAGGCAATGTAGCAGAAGGAGTGCTTCCCCCACTTTTATCTACAATAGTGAAATCGTCACGAAACTTACGTGGAAAACTGCCGTCAGCATTTTGCAATTGCAGAAACATATCCAGCATTTTCTTCAATCGTTGTTCCCATTCCGGATGTTTACGTCCTTTTTCTTTTTCATAAGCCAGGAAATGGAAGATTGCATAAAGCCCTTCTGACTGACGACGGATGCTATGAACAGGATCTTCAGAATTCTTATCAAAATTAACCGATTCCTTGAAAAAGCCTGCCTCTGTGAAACCATTCTTCAGGTAACTATCAAAGATTTTAGTACTATTAGCCTTCAAATCCTCCCGGTTACATTCCCAGCCATATTCCCAAGCATTGAATGCATTCAGAAGAACACGACCGATAAAACCGACCTCTGCCTGCCCATTACTTGTACATGCGTCTGTCCTAAGATGTATGCCCGAATTATACACCAACGGATATTTATCGACAAAACTACTTACAAAGAATTGGCTAAGAGTCTGCTTCATATACTCAATTGAGTAGGGAGTATCAACAGGCTTGGGAGAATATGTATCATAACAATATTCCCAGGTATGGCGCACAAAATCAGAATAGTCTTTGACTTCACCTTCAACAATTTGCCAGGTCAACAAAATAGTTTCTCCTTTTTTCAGAAGCTGATAAGCAGTCACAGCCGGAGCTAATGTCAATTTACGAATATAACTTTTGGGAGCTTCCCGATAAGGAAAACCGAAAGAAAGAGTAGCAACACCACCTTTATTTTCAAATCCGGTATACCCCAAAGATGTCTTATCCGAAAGAATAATCTCACCTTCCCGATGCGTGGCCAAAGTGCTGTTTACAAACTTATCCAGTCTGTTGACAGTCATAAAACGTTGTGTCTTCTCACAGAAAATTCCCGTAAGAGGTGCACTTAACCTGTCTTCGCTTACAATCCAACTATCTGATGTATGGAATGAAGGAGCCTCTTTGGGTGAACGTAGATTACGTCGATACCAGAACCCCGGCATATAGAACAGGCAGTCATCATGACGGAAGCCGGTTGCCATCTGTTGATTGTAATTAAAATAGACATCTTCCAATGCAGTGATAGATACACTAATACGTAGCCCATCATTACCAGTAACTATATTTTGAGACACAGTCAACGGCATCTTTTCCGAATTCTCCAAATAATAAGTGCCATTATTATTCTGCGATTTCTGAAAAGTCAATGGATAGTGTTTCGCCCCATTTCCAGGTACTTTCAAAGAAATAGATGCAGAAATCGATTCCGGCACATTATTAAAAGCCTCAGCAATAGTGGCACATGCCACAAAAGCCATCCCACAAAGTAAATATTTCAAACTCATATAAAACATGATTGCGAATCAGCCTGTCTGATTCCGTTTGTACTAAATTGTTAAACCAAAGTTAAGGAACATCCTTCACATTGAATAAAAGAAATTGAGCTATAAATAAAAAAATTATCCAAATCAAAAGAAATATCTCCCAAAAGCCTCAATTACTACTCAATACCGGAACAATTACTTTTCCATTAGAGCGGCAGCACACCACAGATAAGGTCCTTGCCCATGATAATCACCCGTGCGGCGTGGACGGTCATAATAATACTGTTTACTGTTCTTCTTATTCGTGCCCACGCAAATTTCTCTCACTTGATTTTTATCATTAAGATATGAGACTAAAGCTATCCACGCCTTACGAGCAGCAGGAGCATATTCTTCAGCATTCAACCATCCATTCTTAACTCCCTTGATAAAAGCAAAAGTGAACATAGCCGATCCGGATGTTTCAGTCCAACAGTCAGACTGGTCAATCAACTGATTCCACAAGCCCTCCGGATTCTGATATTTCTTCAGACTTTCCATCATTGTCCGATAGCCCTCCAAAATACGAGGACGGTCTTTGTGATTTTTAGGCAGACACTGAAGTAATTCCGTCATTCCGGCAGCCATCCAGCCATTTCCGCGCCCCCAATAATAAGGTACATCCGGTGCATGATAGAAAAGACCGTTCGGACGTTGCAACTCATCCAGATACATCACCATCTCTTTAGCTGCACGATCAATATATTTTTTATCCTTCGTCACTTTATAAGCACGAGTCTGCACGATTGTAATCATATACATATCATCAATCCACAAACGTGTTTGCCAGGAATATCCTTTTTCAGCCCATTCCTTTTCCTCCGGTTTCGCATTTGCAGGCACTTTCCATTGAGAATCGGCATAAGGCAATCCTAAATACCAATATTTCTTATCCTTCGTCACAAGATATAACTCAAGTGGCAAACTCCCAAACATATTCACATCAACATGATTCATAATAGGTTGCAACGCTTTCTCCTCGGTAAACAGAGGTTCAAACTTATCTTGCAAACGATTGAGAAGTTCTTTATCTTTTGCAAGATAAGCATACCGTAAAGCCCCGTTCCAATAGAAAGTCTCCGGATAACCAATCCATTTTCCGACATGAAGCGCATGTTTCTCTGTCAGAAAACGATAGGCCAATCGCTTACCTATTTCCTCCGGAGTAGAGCTCCGGGAAATCTTTCAACATACTCGTTTGAGCAAACAACAACTGAAAAGGAATAAAAAATAATAATATTAATACCTTCTTATACATAAATACCTAATCTTTATTTATTCAACAATATATCTTTCGATTCAACATTATATCCATCTACCCGCAAAAGCATCTTATCAACACCTTCTTTACAATCTACCTGAAAACGGATTTCTTTAGATTCACCGGGCATCAAATAAAAATATCCGTCATCAAAATAAGCTGGACGAATGGGCGCATCTGTTTTTGCATTCCTCAAAGTCAATGCTATTGCGGCTGCCAGATATTGTCCTGGATTTTTCACAATAAGTTTACCCTCATAATGATTTGCTTTTTTCGCAAAATTCTTCACAGATACATTCACCAAAGCAATCGGTAAATCAGTCAAAACCTTTCCATCCCATTCCTTTTGATTGAGCCAATAGACATTATCATCCAACAACTTTCCATTATTTGTTGTCAATACCAGCTTTACCCAACTGAAATCAGGAAGACCTTTTATATCCTCTAATTGTGCTACAGGAGTCAGTGCATTAGCTGTCACATGACTTACCTTCTGTTGTGAGGAACGTATCTTTTTTCCTACTTTATCGTAAACCACGACTTCCACTTTCAAATTCCGATATTCTTTCAGCGTAGTATTAATAACATCAACTTTATGTTGACTATTAAGACTCATCTGAATATGAAGAGGACGGCACGCCTTTTGAGTGCCATAATAGGCACCGGCAGTTTCGCCATTTGAACTGTAATTCTGCCAAACCATACTGGGCCATGCAGGATGGCTCATCCACAATAGCACCCCGGAAGCATCATTCCACATCTTACTATTCCATGCTTCAAAAATAGCCCGATGGCTTTCGTAATTAATCAATTGTGCTTTCCGACAAAAATCATCCAAGTTATCAGAAGGTCCCAGTTTACGATCCATCCCTTCCTTATAAAGCTCACTAAAAGTCTTACTACCATATCTATGATTATGCCAGTCGTGATAATACCAAACATCACTAATGGGCCATGTATCCTCTTCCGCCATAAACTCACGAACTGTTTCAGCCGTAGGTAGCGAAGGAGTACCCACTTCGGATCGGAATCCTCCTGCTAAAGAACGGTAGTACCAGCCTGCATCAAACTGATAACGCCAAGGCCCGCTTCCTGAACTATTCAATGAACGGGAATTTCCTGTATAATGCCTGCTGCCGTCCTCTTTAGCTAAAGTGGCGGCCAACATGTACTCAAGTTCATTGGTTGCAAATCCTTCATTACGTGCACACCATAAAGCGATAGAGGGATGATTGCGGAAACGACGTACTGTTTCGGTCACATTTCTAACGAACAGGCAGTTATCCAGCGGATTGAGGTTAAACCCATCTGTCGAAAGCCAAAAATCATTCATAACCAACATTCCGTACTCATCACAAAGCTCATAAAATACTTCTTCCGTACTCTCACCCGTCCAGTTACGAATCATATTATAATTCATATTCTTATGCAACTTCAAGGCAGGTTCCAGTCGTTCCCGGGAAACTCGCTTCATACCATCATCCATTCCCCAGTTACCTCCTTTACAAAAAATCCGTTGTCCGTTCACCTTTATAACCATATATTCTTTCATCAGTGAATCTTTTATCAACTCTATTCCTTGTGAAGATACTGGTTTTAATAAATAGGGGACAAACTCTCCATCGTAATTCGTATAGCGAACTTTATTATCTGTTTTCTTACGTTTCACAGTATCAAAAGCGGGTTTTCCATCCTGCAAAGCAGCAGTCGGATTATAGTTCAAACGCACTATAGGAGAGTTATCCTCGTATGCAGACAATTCATACTCCAACTCACGGATACCGATACGCATCTTCTTTACGTCAAGTGTGTCCTTACCTGATGAAATCAGACTTAAAGATGCATCATATAAATACTGTTCTCCATACCCATTCGGCCACCAGAGACGTGGATTCTTCATTTGCAGTTCTTTGCACTCATTAGAAGTCAGCTTAATCATCCTCTTTTCATTTGCATTCAAAGAAACCGGATAAACAGCTGACACTCCGCCAATATTAAAATGCAAATTAGCAGTACGAGTCGTTTTAGAAGAATTATAAATCTCCGTCTGAACGATAAAATTGACAGAAGTAGTGTCAGGCAAAGGCAAATCCGTAATAACATGTGTATCAACGATTTCCAATTCATTTCCAAATTTGATTCTGACATCCTGCCAAATACCCATGTTTCGGTCGCGTATGCCGGGAATCCAATCCCAGCCTTCTGAAGAAATAAAAGTAGGACCATCCAGGCACAATGCTCCACCATTGGGACCAATTCCTTCTTTCCTATTTGCCTCGTGAGGAATACCGGGATTATTAGGCGGAAGAATACGAATGGCCAACAGATTCTTTTTATCATAATCCACCCAAGGAGTTATATCAAAAATACCTCTTTCAAAAGCACCGGTCATCGTTCCTAATAATTGCCTATTGAACCAGATCTCCGCTTTATAATTGATTCCATTCAGAATCAACTTCACTTTCTCTCCCTTTTTATTACGAGGAATATTAAAAGAATTGCGATACCACCAGTCCATCCGGCAAAGCGTATCGGGAATCAATAAATTATTAAGTCCCCAATAAGGATCAGGGTATACACCCTGATCCACCAATGTAGTTAATACTGTACCTGGGACTGTTGCCGAATACCATTCGCTTGTATCTAAATCTTGCGCAACTACAGATTTTTCAGCTGCTCTGGCTTTATACCCTTCTATCATTTCCCATCCTTTGGATAGTTGATACTCCCAATCGGAAAGCGGACTCAATTCTCCGGGTTCTATCACCTTCTTTTTAGGATTAGCTGTTTGAAACGAATGTTTTGAATGAGGTATTACCTCGGAACTCTGCTTGCGGGGCAGACCAAAATTCCATTTCAGTTTTTGCGAATAAATACATTCTGTAGAAGAACACAGAAAAATAGCAATACAAGCAATATATATATTCAGCTTTATTCTCATTGTTTTATAATCTACTATTTAATCTTCAACTTCTTTACATCATCACATACGGCGACTGCTACCCGAGAATCCGCACAACCGTAATAGAGGTATAATTTCCTTTTGTGATATGCAAGCCCCTCAATAAATACTGTTCCATCTTTGTACTGTCCGCTCTTCTCAAAAGGAGCCTCGGGAGCAAAGAAAGGCTTATCCAAACGATCCAATACTTTATAAGGATCGTCACCATCCAATAACAGCTGTCCGGCACAATAAGCATTGGCTGGATAGTCAGCATCTCCAGTTTTACCACTATTCTTACCATTATACATAAGAACAATACCATGTTTGGTACGAACAGCCGGAGGACCACATTCTGTCAGCAAACTGTCAAAATGCCCTTTACGAGGTTGTATAATTTTCATTAGCTCATTCTTCTCATCCAAAACCGGATACCAGTCAATCAGGTTATCAGAAGTAGCAGCATATACCGCATACTCTCCCCAATACATCAAATACTTACCGTCAACTTTATCAATGACCAATTGATTTCCTTTCAATTTTGTTAGAATAGAACCTGACTTGCAGAAAAGATTATTAAATCGACCGTTATATGCCTTATCAAAGGCAAGTCCATGCTTTGTCCAATTCTTCAAATCTCGGGAAGTAGCTACAGCAAGACGCGCTTTTTTTCGATTCCATGCCGTATAAAGCATCACATACAATCCGTCTTCGGTCATAGCCACACGGGGATCTTCGCAGCCCCCCGGCCAATCTTGATCTTTAAAATTATCTTCGGCAGGAAAAAGAACAGGGCTAGCCATCCTCTTCATCTCAATCCCATCCTTACTTTCAGCATAACCAACACGTGAAGTTCTTTTACCTATGCTTGAGCCGAATTATCTTCTGCGCGGTAAAGTACAATAATTTTTCCGTCTTTTGTAGTAGCAGCCGGATTAAATGTATCACTTTCTTCCCACTTCACTTGCTGTTTCCGCATCGGACAATAAAATTCTGTCGGTTGCGGTGATATGACAGGATTAACTCCTTCCGGACGATGGAACGGACCAATCACCCAATTATTATCCTGTTCTTCCTGAGTAGTATCTAAAGAAGGTGCATTAGTAAATCCACATGCTGATAATATACCGACTACACCTATGATAAACTTAAGTTTCATCTCACTTCTTTTTAATGATTAAAATGATTTCTCTACAATATCAATGATTGATTCTACAATCTACCGAAACAAAGAAAGCAGAATCAATTCATATTCTTACTTTTCTACTTCAATTTATATTCCTGCTTATTTATATTCCAGCCTTTCAGTGCCAACACAGCTCCATCTTTCAACTTTCCTTTTGCGGTTTCAATGGTTACCGTTTTCTTTTCACCCGGCATCAGGGAGAAGAAATTATCTGTATAGAACGACGGACGTATCGGACTCATCTTTGAATTCAGGAATTGCAACTGATTAAAGAAAGCAATCTGCCCGGAGGTATTTCTCAAAGTAATATCTACAAAGTAATTGTTATCATCTTCTCTTACTTTATAGGTAAGTTTCACTTTTGCCTGCTTCAGTTTACTCAAATCTTCAAAACCTGAAGCAGCCGGACCGGTCAAAGTCTTGCTTCCTTCATATTTGTCATTGGAGCGCCAATAGAAATTGGAAGAAACATCTTTTCCATTTTCATCTTTCAGAATCAGTTTAATAAAGTGAACTTGAGATATGTTTTCCGGGAAACGAATAGTCAGCGCATCATTCACCACTCCATCCGAAGGCAGATTAACCACTGCTGATTCTTCAAATACTTTCTTGCTGTTAATATCGTAAACCTGTGCTATCACTTTATAATTCTTAAATTCACGATAATAATCATTCACTACAGACACTGTATTTTTCAAATAGTCAAACTGTGCATGTAATGGCTCTAAAGAGTTGGCAGTATGATAAAGGGATGCTGTCGGTTCCAGAGACCAGTCCCACATACGGGAAGCCACTTGAGGCATAGAGCAGTTATGATACCAAAACAAAAGTCCGGAACAGAAACGATCACCATAATCCAGCTTATTGTAGTTCCATACTTCCCAGATACTCTTCGAATTAATAGCTCCCAACAGTTGTCCTTTCTGTGCAAACTCATCAATGGATGATGATTTTCCGTAGTTATTCACCAAGTCTGTATACATAGTACTCATCAGATGGAAACCATTTCCATCCAGATAATCCCATACTTCCTTATTAATAGGCCAAAGGTCTTTTTCATCCATCATTTCCCGGAGGATTTCCACAGTCGGAAGAGTAGGTGCACCGTATTCCGGATTAAATCCGTCTACACGGCTTCCTCTGGGAGAGGCCGTATTTTCATAATGCTGCATCGGATTTACCTGTTTGTAAGGACTGCCATCATGCACTCCTTCACATTCGGACTGCATCTGGAAGCCACGTGTACCATCCAGTTTATTCAGTAATTCAGGAGTACCGGTAACTTCTGTACTCTCATTAGAAGCAACATAATAAGCCAAAGAAGGATGATTACGAATACGTTTTACGGTAGATTCCACATTACTCATATAAAGGCCCTTGTCATGCGGATGACGAGTGTCACCGGTCATCCAAAATTCTTGCCATACCAACAGTCCCAATTCATCACACAATTGGAAGAAATAATCAGACTCGGCAATTCCGCCTCCCCACATTCTTAAAAGGTTGACACCGGACTGACGGGAGTAGCGCAATTCAGCATAAGTACGTTCATCTGAAGTTCTCAACATGGCTTCCGGTATCCAGTTGGTACCACGAATAAATAATCGTTTGCCGTTCACATAAAAGACACGTGATTTATCGGGAGTCTTTCTATCCGAGACAATTTCACGAATACCGAATCTTGTCTTTACAGAATCACAATCTTTACCGTCAACTGATACTGTCAGTTTCAGATCATATAAGTTTTGTGGTCCTTTATTGACAGGCCACCACAATTTTGGAGAGTTAATAATCAGTTGCGGGAATTCTTCGGGGGAGAAGGTTGCTGTTTTTTCTTCTCCACGCATCAGTCGGAAGGTCTTTTCGAAAGTGATATTTTCACCCACAATTTCACCCTTCACCTTGCAACTGATTACCCGGTTACTGGTCGATGGATTGATAATTTCAACCGATACAGTCTCACGAGCCTGGTCATAATCAGGTTTTCGCAATTCAGATTTAACGAAAGGATGGCGTAATGCTACTCTGCCTGTAGCATAGAGGGAAATATTTTTCCATATACCTGTATTACGGTCACGGATACCGTCCATAAAGGTAAAGTCCCAACCTACCGTCATCAACATGGTAGTATTTAAACCAATGTTACCGTTTCCACCGTTATGGAATTCGCCGGCTGCTCCCCAGGATTTCGGCTTCGCACTTCCGGGAACATCTACCGGATAGACCTTTATAGCCAGTCCGTTTTTTCCTCCGATTTTCACAAAATCCGTAACATCAATATAGTCCTGAATAAACATACCGTTCATTGTGCTCAATAAGTTACCATTCACCCATACTTCTGCCCGGTAGTTGATACCATCCAACTGTAACCAGACAGTCTTTCCCTTGAATGACTGCGGTACTGTAAAATCTGTCCGAAACCAATAGGTGTAAAAGTCACGTCCGGTTTCAGAAATATCCGGTATCAATTTAGATTCAATCTTATTATTGATTCCATAATAAGGCTCCGGGTATTTTTGGTTATACACCAAAGAATTCAAAACTGTTCCGGGAACGATGGCCGGCATCCAATTTGTAGTTGCATAATTGGATAACGAAATCTTTTCTCCGGGATCTGTTGCATCTCCAGCTTTTATCATTTTCCACTGGTAGTCGCCCTGATGACCAATTTCAGAATCAAGCCAGATGCGTTGCGCATTTCCGACATTGTTCTTCCCATTCTGTGCTGTCACTACTGCAGCAAAAAGTAATAATAAAATCGGGAAAAAGGTTTTAGCAATGTTGTGCATATTCGTACGTTACAATTTATTTGTTTATATAATCTTAAAAGTCTAAAAACGGATGAGGACAAAAATAGTGTTTTCTAGCTGTCCGGTATGCCAAAAACAAGTCAATAAATGAAATTTGAGTCCCAAAATCTTCGAAGATTCTGTAATCCCGATTCTGATTGGCAGATGCAAGCGTAGTTTTGGCAATGGGCTCACGACCCAATCCCAAATGATAACGCTTTCCTTGATGTGCTTCCAAAGCTACAATCAAGTCACGAAGACTTTCACGATTACTGAGTTGACCGAACATCATTGCAAGTAACTGACTCCAGCAAGTGAAATGTTTCACATAACGATTGCCATCATACTTGTCTACAAGTCTTCTGAACTTATCATTGTTCAAGAATTCTACTAACTGAGCGAAAACATATTTATCTTGGTTCATTTGAGGTCACCTTAATTGACCTCAAAGGTATGATTTCAAATCGTCGCGACTAAAAAGTAGTATCTAATAGACTATATTTCAATTATTTCAAAGAACTATTTATCCACTTTTACGGGACAGTAATGACATTAATTATTAAAATTGATTATTAAAATTGATTATTCTTCCAATAAAGCAACAGTACACCAAAGATATGGAGCTTGGCCATGATAATCACCTGTATTACGTGCTCGGTCATAATAATATTGCATATCATTTTTTTTATTGGTACCCACACAAACCTCTCTGACTTTACCATCTGAATTAATATAAGTAATCATTGCCAACCAAGCTCTGCGAGCAGCCTCTCCATATTCTTTTACAGACAACCAACCATATTTCACTCCCATAATAAATGCGTATGCAAACATTGCCGAACCTGACGTTTCTATCCAACAATCTGGTTTATCAATCAATTGCCGCCACATCCCCTCTTCTGTCTGATAATTCTTCAAACTTGCCATCATACTCTGAAAACCTTGTATGATACGTGAATAATATGGACTAGATTCCGGCAAAAAACGAAGCACCTCCGCCATACCAGCTGCCATCCATCCGTTTCCACGTCCCCAAAAATATGGGACATCCGGTGCATGATAGAAAAGTCCGTTCGAGCGTTGTAATTCATCCAAATACATTGCCATTTCTTTAGCGGCACGTTCGACATACTTCATATCACCTGTCGCTCTGTAAGCATGCATCTGTATAATGGTAATCATATACATATCATCAATCCATAAACGAGTCTGCCAACTATATCCTTTCGCATCCCATTCCTTTTCTTGAGTTTTCGCATTTTCAGGAATTTCCCATTGTGTGTCAGCATAAGGCATTCCCATCTCCCGATAACGTTCATCCTTGGTTATCAAATACAGTGTCAACGGAAGACTGCCAAACATATTCCGATCAACATGATTCATAACAGGCAGAAAATTCTTATCAATAGAAAAGAATGATTCAAATCCAGCTTTCAAAGGTGACATCAACTCATTATCTTTAGTCACTTCTGCATACTTCAATGCACCATTCCAAGTAAAAGTCTCAGCATAACCTAGCGTTTTTCCATTATGTTTACCTTTTGCAAAAAGATGCCCTAACCGCTTACCTATCTCCTTAGGAGTACTTCCGACTGGAAAGTTTATTAATGACGGAATATCAATAGTACGCTTAGCTTGCAACACCCATTCCAAGATCTCCAATCCCTTCCCCCCTTGATTATAATGAATAGTCAACTTATAATACTGATATGCTTCATTATTACTCAATGCCAGTAATTTCTTTTCCGCTTTTCCAAATGTTTGACGAACTCTATTGTCTAATTCTGTCCATTCTACATTGTCGTTCGACCCATAAAGAGACCATGCACCAGGTGCGTTTCCTTCTTTATTTCCAGTTGCCATTATCGAATAATAGCGTACCGTAACCGGCTCTTTTCCTTTCCAAATTATAGAGACAGATTTATTAGGAGTATAGAAAGAACTTGTCCAATCCCCATCAACCAAATTACCAATATTTTTGCCTTCAGGAGAGTCATCATATTCAGGAGAAATACTACCTTCTATCGGCATATTATAATTATCCGTATTCAACTGATACACATAAGTATATTTTTCTTTTCCTCCATTTCCTAAACTCTCCTGAATAGTCGGTACAGATTCTCCATCCTCATTGGAACAGTTATAAAAAAGATTGCCTAATATTAAGACTAAGAACAAATAAAATAATATTTTCCCTGTATAATATACTCGACTATTATTTTTCATCACATATACTATTTTTATTATTTACCTTCAAGTTCCAACATAGCCAAACGAGCTAATATTTCTACAAAAGCTCCCTCGTGAAGGATCTCCCATGAAGTATTTGTTTTTCCAACAAAATACTTATTACTCAACAGATTAGTATTCTGATTACGGCATTCAGATTTCCAAGCTTGCAACATACTCTTTTCAAATGCGGTTACATACTCTCTCCTCCCATCAATCTTATACAACTCTAGGAATCCACGAAACAATACAGAATAGAACCATATATGATCTCCATTGATACAATAAATCTTTTCTCTCAATTCTTTTGAATCATATAAAGTAAACCACTTTTTATGAGCTGAGCGGGCAATCTGCTGCGCATCAGTCAAATATTGTTGTTCTCCTGTTATATTGTACAACAAACACGCAGCTTGCATCGGCTGACCGGAATTATAGCTATATTTACTCTTGCCAATAGTCAATGAAGGAGTAATATTATCATAGAAAAGATAATCGCCCGGATCTTGCATATACTGTATTAACCATACATATAGTTCTTTAGCCTTATCCAAATATTTTTGTTCTTTTGTTATCTGATATAATTTACATCCCAACACCGCTGCCGGTGCAGTAGAACAAGTATGTTTATTACTGTAAACAGGTTTCTCTCTCCACAAAATACCTCCACCACACGAATTAGTATTTCCGACCATCAAATAATCCCAAACCATTTCTGCCTTCTCAAGAAAACGTTTCTCTTTAGTTTGTTCATACAGTTCCGCCATATCCAGTCCAATCCAGACATTATCATCATAATATCTCTCATTTCCATTTTGCGGATAAACTGCATAAGCCTTAAGATTATTGTCAGTTGTAATGAAACGGTTGATACTGTTGTACATACGGTCAGTCATATCTGCATACTTTTTTTGGTAAACAGGCACTCTAGAAGAAACCTCGCGCAAAGCAACAAAACCTGAAAAACCCGCTCCCTGCCCCCAAACAACAGCATCTCCATCCCAATACGGTCCGGTAGCAAGCGGATATTTTGTATTCCAACAGTCACGCGCTGATTTGCCAAAATAAAGATTCATCAATGAGGTCATCAGAATATCTGCTCTTTCCAGAAAATGTGTTCTCACCACCTCCTCTTCACGAAGCGGGGTAGCAATGACCGTCAACTCATCAGAACGTCTCCCATAATTATCGACTGCGACAGCAGTTATAATATAACTCCCCGGTTCAGAAACAACAATTAATAGTGTACTAACTTTTTCTGTAGCAATACGTATATTTTTCTTCGTGACGTTCTCAAATTTATCTCCCTCCAGTAAATAAGTGATTTCCACAGAAATAGCTCCGACTGGATTAGTCCAGCTTACTTGCAATTCATTCGCTCTCTCCGTTTTCTCCGCCATAAGATCGGCAACCGGAGGTACTATTTTTTGCCCCTGTCCGTCTTGCTTTCCATCATCTATTTCATCCATGACAGGCGAGCCGCCTCCACCACATGCACCTAATAATACAGATAAGAAAAAGATGCAGATACCTAACAGCATATTAAATCGGATATTTTTCATGACATTTCTGGCTTATATGGTTACTTTATTCTCACCGGTTCAATCGTTGCTCCTGTAATACTAATTACTCCTTTATCGGAGATATTGAAGTTACTGATATAAGAAGTACGGGGACCTACACTTGTCTCACTTGCATGAGCATGAAAGATATATTTGTAACTTCCATCGGCACAGACAAATGGCGCTCCATGTCCTGTACCGACCAAGCCTACAGACTTAGCAGCATCTTTGTCTCTCCGAAGAATCGGATTTCCACTATACTTGGTCCAAGGTCCTTTAGGAGAACTAGCAGTTGCATATCCTACAGCATAGTCTTTACTTTCATAATGGTTTGCCGAATATATCAGATAATAAGTATTCCCTTTTTTCAATAGCGAAGGACCTTCGGCAATCGTACCTTGTTTCTTCTCCCAAGGTTCAGTAGCACTTATACATTTAGTCAATGTTTCTTTTTTTATACTGGTCAAGTCGTCATTCATTTCCGCTACCCAAATCACGTTTCCCCCGGTAAATCGTACATAATAGAGATAAGGAGTACCATCATCATCTATAAAAAACGAAGTATCAATTCCTTTCTCATCTGCTACAATAGGCTGCCTTTCTCTCTGTATAAAAGGGCCTTCCGGGCTAGTAGAAGTAGCTACACAAATATGTTCCTCCACCGAATAGAACATATAAAACAAATTCTTTGATTTCACATAATACACTTCTGGAGCCCAATACCATTTAGTTCCCCAGGAATTTTCCGGTGACAAGGCCTTAATATTATTTCGCTTCCATTGCTTCAAATCTTCAGAGATATACACTTCGAAGCCGTTAACACGAGTACCATATGCATAGTATTTACCTTCATAGTATAACACAAAAGGATCAGCAATCGGCAATTTATACTCTGCTATTATATCCGGGTCAATCGCATCTTTTTCGGCTGGAGTACCTAAAATCATCACTTTCTCAGAACGCTTACCATAATTATCTACAGCTACAGCACCAATTTGATATATTCCAAATTCTGGTAATTGGAGTGTATATTTGCTATTTTCCTCACCATATACACGTACATTAGTAGTTAAGGAAGTATCCCCACCACCTACTACTAAAGCATAAGAAATCTCTACTAATACTGCATCTGAAGGATTTTTCCATTTCAGTTGCAATTCGTTAGCTTTTGATGTGGCAGCAGCAGTAAACTCAGTGATCGGATCCATGCTATCCTCCTGAACATCTCCGCTTTCCGTGTTTTTTCCTTCATCCAATGCTTTTTCATTATCATCATTACATGACACCAAGCATGTCATCCCTATAATAAACAAAATATTGAAGAGTATTCTTTTTCTCATACCTTTCCTTTTAAAAGAAGTAAATAATTAGGTTAAAAAAGGAGAAGACTTAAACAGATGTCAACCTTCTCCCTATAAGTTTTATTAGAATAGAAAAAGGGGGAGAACCTTCCTATCACATAGATAGAATCCCCCCCAATATTTATAAGAACTAAACAAACTTCAGTTTACCACTGAATCTGCTGATCTTCGTCAGGAATCAAAGTATTCAAATTACGCTGCATTGCCAAAGAACCTTCTACCACGTATTCAAGCTTTGTACCAGGGACAGTTGTATAATCCTTAAAAGAGTAATATAAATAAAGAGTAATATAAATCTTCTTCAGATAAGGCTTTAACTCATCCATCTCTTCATTCATTGTAAAGGTACACGCCTTTTTTTCATCAAGTTCTAATTCAATCTCTGGATTATCAGACCACACCTCTAACAATTTCGAATCCGTGCCTTTCTCCGGAAAACGAATAAACACTTTGTATTGTTTACGATCAAGATAATCTATATTTCTTGTACCCGCATAGATAAAAATTGTCCTATCATCTACCACAAACGCTCGTTGCGAAGATATAGTGAAAGGATTTTTCACATCAGGTTTAAGAAAAATTCGATATTGAGCCGCATCATACGTGCCTGAATAATCATTGAACGGAAGCAAACGCAACATAGCTCTGCGGTAGTATTTACGCGGATTTATCTGATAATCATAAGATTGGTCACCCAATATCTGTATGGGTAACACCCACTTATCTGCCTGATCAAGCGTCTCATCTAATTTAAATTCAATCGGCAATGTTGTCAAACATTCACCAGCCGGCATTTCTACAGACTCCGGCATACTATAGTACTTACTGGGCAGCTGTTGGAAATAAAGTTCTTTACGATGTCCATATTGTTCAATATTTAACCGTTCCAAAGTATCAGGATCCAAAGCAAAATGAATTGTATGAGATTGACTAGTCATAGTAGATCCACTCATAATAACCGGAAGATCATATTTTACCACTCCACCTGGCTTAAATCGAACATACGTCGTGGTCACTCCCTGATCATTAACACTCGCTTTGAAAGAAGCCATATGTAAATATTGTTCATCTTCCCACTCTTTATTACAGGATGTGCTACAAGCAATTAACACTATACCCCAAATTATATTATATATATTCCTCATTTTATTAATATCTAAAAAGTTATTCTGGATTTGTCCATCCAGGATTCTGAACCAGATTCACATTGTGTTTCAATTCAGTATGATCAATCGGACAAAGCCACATTTTTTCAGCAAAAATAGTCGGTAACGACGTACACATCACAGGCGTATGAAATTGATCAGCCATATCCTTTGATGCCAACATATTACAACCATATACAGGAGTAGTTTCTTCTAGAGGTGCATCTAACCAACGACGTAAATCCCAGTAGCGATGCCCCTCAGCAAAAAACTCAATCTGCCGCTCACGTTTTAACATCCTTCGGAATTCATTTGGATCATCATAAGCAGTTTCATGGCCTTTAACTTTATCATAATCAGGCAATCCTGCACGAATACGAATAGGCCGAATCCCCTTCTTCATTTCAGTTATGTCACGTTTAACAGAATGCATTTTACTACCATCCCAAGAAGGAACCTCATACGAACCCGTCAGTTCATTCAATGCTTCTGCATAAATTAACAATACCTCTGCATAACGAATGGCCGGGTCTGCTTTATGCTCAATACGATCAACATCATACGAATTTTTCTGCGTATAACTGATATCATTTGGATGTACATATTTTTTAATACCGATGCCTGTGCGAAGCCAATAAGAGGAGTTAGCATACCCATTACTTCCACCACGGTAGTAGAATACTTGTATATTTTTCTCCTCATCATGAGTGTTATCATTCAGTGCATTTAACAAATGCCATGTACTTCCATTATAGCCCACTGACGCATAAAAACGAGGCTCACGTTGCACATATTGTTTAGACACACCAACCCCCAACGGTCCCAGTTCAGGATAATCGGCTAATTCTTTCGTCTCTACATACCCCTCTGCTCTTGGACGGGAATCATAACGACCTTTATATCCATCAAACTCCTTATACACATCATTCATACCTGGACAATTCGTACCATCATTCATATAATAAGCATCACATTGCTTTTGGGTCATACCTTGCGAACCATATCCACCAGCACCATTACGTGGAAGTTGGTGAACAACCATAATATCTACACTTTCACGGCTTTGGTTCTTACCTCGAGTAAAAATTAGTTCTTCATTCTGACTTACTATAATACTTCCATCAAACATTTCACGATATGATTGAAAAGGATCAATATTTTTCCATCCATTTGGCCATGATTGATCGGAAAATTCATCATCATGTGGTGGAACAATTGTCGCTGGATATGCAATATCACCAGTATTACTATTGAAGTATGCCACATGTATGCCATAAATATTCAAATCCATCACATCTTTAGCTGCCGCCGCTGCCTTTGCCCATTTAGACTCATCATAAGTTTCGGGAAGCAAACGTTTCCCATCTTTATTCACCAAAGCTGAAGACACCACTTCTGGAGCTTTTCCATTAAATAGCGGACTAGCTGCATACAAAAGAATTTTGGCTCGTAAAGCTAAGGCAGCTCCTCTCGTCGGACGAAGCACCTCCTGTACTGAACGTTGTAATGGTAATCGTTCTGCAGCTTTCAAAAGTTCACCAGTAATGTAGTCCACACATTCATCATACGAATTTCTCGGGTAAGCTAATTCATCATATTCTTTTGTGTAATCGACCCCCTCATCCGGAATGATAGGCACTGGACCAAATGCACGAAGCATCAACCAATAATAGTATGCCTTCAAAAAATGCGCCTGCCCTTTAAAATCTGTGATTTCTTCTTCTGTAAATTCCTTATTTTTATCTATATTATTCAAGAATATAGCTACTTGACGAATACCCAAATAAGCATTCTTCCAAATACCACTACTGGAATTATTAACTCCACTTTCACTATATTGGCCACTCTTCCATTTCTCATAACCACCGTCTCCATAATACATGTCATCAGCAAAATTAAAAGGATAATCTCTCTTACTACAAACATCCTGTAAGTAACCATTACTTAAATAAGAATACCCTCTTGCTAACCACCTGTTTGTATAATCCCGATTGCTAAAGACATCTTCAATGCTCATTCTTTCATCAAATAGATAATCTGAATCTAAATAATCAGAGCATCCTACTAAAGAGGTCAATCCCACAGCGAAGGATAAAATTGTTATTATCTTTTTCATACATATTCTTTTTTTACAAATTAACAGATACACCTAAAGAAAGCGTCTTATTTAGCGGATACGACTTTCCTGTAGAACTTCCCATTTCCGGATCCCAAAGCTTAAACTTAGAGAAAGTGAGTAAATTAGTCCCAGTAAAGAAAATACGTACCGTATTCATATGAGCTTTACGAACTAGACTTGCAGGAAGTGTATAACCAATATCTAATGTCTTCAAACGAAGATAAGCTCCATTTCTAAGCCAATATGTAGAAGCACGATTATTATTATCATTCTTTCCATAAGTCAAACGAGGATATTCTGCATTCGGATCTTCATTGACACCTAAAATCCAACGATTGCCTTCAGCCATTTCTTTCATCACATTTCCCCAACCATCACCATCACTATTACCGCCGGAGAACATATAAACAGTAGAACCGTTTATAAAATAAGTGGATTTACCTACACCTTGGAAATGTACATTCACATCTAAACCTTTCCATTTTGCCGACACACCGAAACCATACGTAAAATTAGGTTTTTTTGTTGCACCAATTGCCACCTTATCATTATCATCAATTACTCCGTCTCCATTAATATCTTTGTACTTAATATCACCCGGCATAACATCACCAAATTGTTTTGGCCAATTACGAATTTCTTCATAATCCTTAAATAGGCCTAATGCAACCAGTCCCATAGCTTGATCAACCCGGTGCCCTTCCTGCATTTTATACCAGTAGACAGTATTTTCTTCATCACGCTCTAAAATCTCATTTTTACTATAAGTCATGTTTCCACGTATAGTCAAATCCACTTTGTCTATTTTATGGCGGAAAGACAAATTTCCATCAAATCCACGCGCTTCAACTATTCCGACATTGGCATAAGGGTGAATATCCTTTTCATTTGCTTTACCATCCTTATATTCCGTCCATGTACCCAATGAAGCGACCCAAGGTAGATAGTTACGTTCCATATAAATGCCTTCTCTTCGTTCATGAAAGTAATCTATAGAACCTGATAGTTTATCATCAAAAAATGAAAAATCTATACCTAAATCTTGTTTTGTGGATACTTCCCATGACACGTTCGTTGAAGCGACAGAAGTATAGCGCATACCACCATAATATCTGTTATAGCCAAAATCCGCAAATTGATATCCCCCAACAGGGTTATTTCCACTTACTACTTTTCCATCTTTGTCTCTCTCCAACATTGTTTCAAGATTATACAAATATGGGAAACGAGTATCTCCTAAATTATCATTACCTGTTTTACCATACGAATAACGTATTTTAAACATATTCACCCATTTTAAATTATCTTTAATAATAGATCTTCCGCCATATTCCATGCACCAGAAATAGCAGGAAAGAAACCGAAACGATTATCTTTATGGAAATTCTCCGAGCCAGTATACCCAAAGTTAAAATCAATAAAGTAACGATATTTCCAGTTATAGTTAGCACGTCCAGCTAATCCTTGATTACGCCGAGAAATACCATTCTTAAGATCTGTACCGATACCTTGAGTTGCTGTTTTTGCAGATTGTGAATACTTTACAACCGCTCCCACATGGTGATCTTTAAATCCACGGTTATAATGCAATTCCCATTCTAAAAACTCATTTCTTTTTCCACTTGAACCGGAAGTTTGTGTCATCTTCTTCTCCTCCGAAACACGAGTAAAAATCAAATCCCCATTTACATCACGATAAGGTTCTGCTTTATATAGTTCTGGCCACTTCACTCGTTTTATCCAATTGGAGTTTTCCGTATCATACCCGAAGCGTCCAATAAATTTAAGTCCTTTCGTAATAAAATCCAGCTTCTGTTCCAACGTTACATTTGTTTGAATATTATTCTGCCAACTTTCATTGTATCCAGTCATAGTAGCTTGCACCCATGGATTGATATTACCTTCCTTTGCAGTCCAAGAGGATACTTTACCATCTGAATATGTTATCGGCATCATAATAGAGTTATATCCCATCAACGTTGTCCAAATAGCATCTGTTCCTACACCCGGATCGTTCTGTTTACGTAATGAACCAGAAACACCAACTTTCAACAAGGTTGTTTTAGTTATATCAATATCCACATTCATACGATATGTCCACTTTCGGAAATTAGCATTAGTATTATATTTCTTCAGCGACTTATCTGTTTTGTACATACCTTGTTGATCCTGATAGCTACCACCAACATAATAGCGGGCAGTCCTACCACCACCAGTCATATTTAATGAAGCACGAGTGCTCCATGCACCATCTCGCAATATCAAGTCCATCCAATCCACATTCGGATATAAATCCGGATCAAGACCAAGACGGAATAATTCCAATTCTTCAGGCTGATACAAAGGTTCTTGATTACGAGTCGTCTTCGCCTCGTTTGCCATCGAAGCATACGTGTACCCATCTACAAATTCAGGAAGCTGAGTAAACATACTATAAAAAGTTTCGACTTTAGCATTTATGTTAATTTTCCCCTCTTTACCACGACGAGTATTAACCAAAATAACACCATTAGCTCCCTTGCTACCATAAATTGCCGTAGCTGAAGCATCCTTCAATACCGTAAAAGATTCCACATCTTCGACATTAATCTCATTCAAGTCGCGTTCAAATCCATCAACTAAAACCAATGCAGCATTACTAGCACCAAAAGTAGAGATACTTCGTATCCAAAACTCAGAAACAGAACCAGGTCGACCATTGGATTGCATAGCCTGGATTCCAGGAACAACACCCGCTAATGCATCAGCCATAGAAGCACTTGGGCTTGTTTTCAATGCTGCAACATCTACATTGGTCACAGCACCAGTCACAGCAATTTTCTTTTGTGTACCAGTACCAGTAACTACTACTTCATCAATAAGGGTAGCTTTAGCTTCCTCCATAGCTATATTTACTGTTCGTTGCTCTTTTACCAATACTTCCACTGGTTCATATCCAATATAAGTAAAAACTAATTTGTTATAAGGAGGCATTTTGAGTAGAAACTTACCATTTATATCGGTTATCGCACCTAAACCGGGCATATTCGCAATAGATACATTGACACCTATTAACGGTTCTTTGTTTGTATCAGTTACGATACCTGTCACTACAATCTCTTTCTGCGCAAAAGCATGAACCGAGAATCCGAGTAACATCATACATATTAATAAAATATTTCTCATCATAAGTGTATTTATCATTATTAGTCTTCCATAGCAATTCTTCGGATACGATGATTATTTGAGTCTCCCACCAAGAGACATTCTCTCTTTTCATCCCACACTATACTTGCAGGAAAATTAAAGCGAGCCTCTTTACGTAAATCTCCATCGTTAAACCCTTTCGTACCATCACCATTTGGTCTTCCTGCATATATTTTTACACGCCCAGTAGGTGTCAGAGTACGGACACAATGATTTTGCTTATCTACGAAATAAAAATCATATTCATCCTTTTGCCCTGCATACTCATCGTTTTTCACAAAGCATCCTTGTTGCGGTTCGTTCATGCGAACATTACCTCCAACACCGTCCACGATTCCTGATGCTTCATATTTTCCACAAACCAAATAAGGGGTAGTAAATGTTTTCTCATCAAAGTCATAATCCGCACGATAAATCACATGCTTATTTCTCACCATAATATACATATAGTCACCTTTGGGATGAATAGCGATAAAACATTGTATAGAACCATAAGGCATTTGAATCTTATCCATCTTATAATCACCCGTAACAGGGTCATACCGTCCAATCCATCCTTTATCAAATCGAGAAGTATAAATTTCCCCATTAATAGGATGAGGAATCGCTGCTCTACAACCACGAGCATATATGGCCTTTACCTGTGTTTGAAAGTTTGACTCCGGCGAATAAAAAAATATTCCATTTTTATTGTCTTGAGCAATATCCCTGACAACCATCAGCTGACCGTCATTTGTAAAACTCAAAATATTAGCAGTACCAGCAGCTTCACCTGTAAATTTTATCGACTCCAACGTTTCTTCAGCGAAATCAACAATTCGATGTGTTTTTCCTCCTCCACACACATACAAACGATCTTTGTTATTAGGATCAAAAACCAACCACTCCATTTTTTCCAATCCTCCACAGTTTCCCCATGGACCATCTATGATATCAAAGTTTGTATTTTCGTCCAATATATCAGGCTTTGTCTCTCCGACCAAAGTAGATACCAGCATTTTCTTTTTATAGACAAATTTTTCATCTATCTCTCCATAAGCTAATTCTTCCCCACGTCCGTCAAGAACAGTGACTTCAATATTACCTGCATCGGCACCACGTGGCACAAAACAATACAAATTATCGTTCGTTACAGTAATTACCTTCGCTTCTTTCCCTCCGATAGTTACTTTCACTTTAGTCGGATCATCGCCAAAATTATTTCCATACAATAATAAACGAGATCCCCAACCTCCCTCCTTGGGAATAAAATCAGAAATTACCACTGGCTTACTTGGATCAAAAAGCGCCCCTTTCTCGCCTCCATCATCATCCTTACAGCCAATGAAGCAAAAACTAACCAATGTCAGTAATCCCCATAGGAAAAGCCAACCATGATTTTCTGTTTTCATTTTCATAATACATTGATTTTAAATGTTAATAAATATATTCTTAATATTAAAATTCAATAGCAAATCATTAAACTCAGATTATAAACTATTTAAAGACTGGTATCAGATCGGAATTAGAGGGTTCTAGCCCTTTAATATATGGCCATCCATTTTCATCCCACCGTAAACGATCAAGCAAAACAACTCGTCCGTCAGCTACAGCGTCAGCTTTGTAACTATGATAAATCATCCATTCAGTACCCTCATCGTCCTTTATTAAAATACTGTTGTGCCCTGGACCTACCCAAGTATTATTCTTATTAACCACTAGTTTAAAATTATTTTGAAGCATATCTCCTCCTTTGTCATCCACATAAGGTCCCAGCAGATTCTTGGAACGTCCAACAACCGCCCGATAGGTACTATTGAGACCATCGCAACAACTCCCAACAGAAGCAAAAAGATAAAAATAATCACCTCTTTTATAAATATTTGTTGCTTCAAACTTAGCCCCACAGACCTTCTTCAACAATACCGGCGTTCCATCCGTCTTCCTTTTTACTGCTAAACCATCATCCGTTAACTCTGTAGCATAAATGCCGTTAAAACTGCCCCAAAACATATACTTTTTACCATTCTCTTCAATATAGAACTGATCTATAGAATTGCGTACTCCGATTTCTTTCCCATTGATAAGGCACCCATGATCAATAAACGGTCCTTCTGGAGAGTCTGCTGTAGCCACACCAATATGACATTCATCTTGCTTTCCCCATATCGCCCAAGAATAGTATAATACATATTTATCTTTAATATAACGAATCTCAGGTGCCCATATGGCACGGCCCTTCATCGGCTCCCAATTGGACGCGTTTGAGCAGTAAAAGCAGAACCTATATACTTCCACTCTACCAAATCTTTAGAACGATAAACCGGTACATTTCCACCAGTTGCATAAAGATAAAAATAACCATCATTGGCTAAAATTACAGTCGGGTCCGCTGCACTCTGATCAATAATTGGATTCTGATAACTCCGAGAAATAACCATATAGTGTACTGCATCATCATACATTACATTATTATTTCCTGTACCAATTAATTGCAATGGCAGTAGATAATATTTGACAGCCAGCTTCTCCCGACGAATAGAAATCATTCCTTCCATCTGAGAGTCTCCTACACGATAATGTATTTCATCGCCCAATTGATAGCTATTTTGTGGCAATAATTCATAATCAGTCTTATTCAACTGGTTATAAGCAGCGACCAATTCTTCTGCATTATTCGGAAGGCTGAGTTTACAATCAAAGTCACACCAACTACCAATACTTTCATCATTAAGTTGGCTGCTAAGACAAGTCATGATCTTTACATTTGTATCATCTTTATTTACACTCACCTGATATACATTAGAAGAGGCTAAACTCACCTTAGGATAATCAATAAAGAGACTTAGTAATATATCACTCTCACTTTCTTTCACCTTTAGTATATCACTCTTTAATTTTAAAGCAATGACATATTGAGCATTTGTTTTTTTCAACTCAGAAAAGACTTTAGACGGATCAAATTTTATTTCCACATCCACTTGATTAGTGCTTTGATCAAAAACTATATTCTCTGGAGTATAAGAATATAAAGATGCCGGTAAAAGCTTATATGAAGTCTTTTGTCTATCATTATATATAACCAGCTGTTCTTCATTCCATGCTTCTAACTTTGCACCAAGTTCAGAATCTATTTTACCCCCCCCCAGTTTTTTTACTGTGAGAATAAAACAATACTCTTTTTCATTACCGGTTACCGTGATTTTATTCAGACCACTCTGCTGCAATAACAAATATTGATTAGTAGTATTGCCCCCACTTCCAGTAAGTTCATTTTTACTGTTGTCCGAGCCACACGATTCAAATAAAATAATTCCTATTAATAGGTATATAAAACAGCGTATACCCAGAGCTAAACTTTCTTTTATCAATTTATTATTCATCATATATAGATTTAAGTTGAATTTTGTCATTTCTTACGTATGATAATATTTACAATAAACGTCATCCTTTAAACAATCCCTTCAACCAACTATACCTAAATCAAAATTCTTATTATTACAATCTTTATTTTTACCTTTCTTGTTCATGTCATGAAGATTATTATCTTCTGTTAATTGAGTTCTGTCCTGTTGAAAACCTTATATTTATCCTTTTGGATGAAACAAAAGTAGAAAATTCGGATAAATTATAATACTATAAATAGACCAATTAATGGAAAATTAGTCCCAAACTAATTTAAGAATTAAAAAGATCCTTTAGGATATGCTATAACGCCCATTTCAGCTATATAAACGAATCTACCACAGATATCCAACAAGTTAACTATTATGGATTATTCTTTCTTTTATTGAACAATTTGTTTCTCCTTTAATTCGTAACAACTCAACTTCTGATATTCTCATTCATTATTAATATAAGGTAAACTACCATTTATTGCAATATTATTGTAAACCAAGGTCAACATACTGACTAATTTTTCTCTTCCAAATACAAAGTCAAAAAAGCACCCCAATTAATGAAAGTTGTGGGTGCTTTTAGAATCTATTATTAAAATAATTATTATCAGAACAAAGGCTTCGGAAAAGAACGTATTACTCCGTTTAATCGTGGATAGGTTTCCCAAACATTTTGATCTTGATCAGAACTATTCAGATAGCGTGCATCTTCAGTCTTCTTGAGTGTATCATTCATCTTATTACGAAGATGCTCCAATTCTTTCATGTATTTACTATCTCCTACTAAATTATTAAGGCAACCAGGATCTGAACTAATATTATATAATTCTTCATATGAACGTTTTGCCACTGCTTTCAGAAAATAAGGATATATTTCGGGAGTATCTTTTTCATCAATAATAAACCTCCAGGCCGGGCCTTGGTCTATATCAAAATAAGCACTATACATCGGCGTCAAATTTCCCTCCTTATTTATATAGCAAGGATCACCGGCAGGATATCTTTCAGGACAAAAATTCCTTATGTAAAGGAACTCTTTGGTTCTCAATACACGCATAGGATATCCTAAATTATTATATCGCGCAGAACTATGACGTTCTCTTCCTGCAAAAATTGTATTTCGTCCAGTTGTTTTCTTTTGTTTTTTTAGATACGGGAGTATACTATTTCCTGCCTTTTCTTTATATCGAATACCGACAGCATCAAGTATGGTTGGGAATAAATCCACACTACTAACAAGCTCATCACTAACTCCTCCATCTTTAATTCCATCTGCCCAACATATCGCTAATGGAACATGGATACCATATTCGAAGCAGGTTGCTTTAGCCAAAGGGAAAGGCATACCATTGTCGGCCATGACTATAATTAAAGTATTATCAAATTCACCTTCTTCTTTCAATATATCGATAATTTGAGATAATTGACTATCATACCATTCTATTTCAGTACCATAATCCAATAAATCTTTTCTTATAGTAGGATTATCAGGCAGAAATGGAGGCACTTCTGCGTCAGTCAGCCTTTTATCAGCCTTTTCCCAACTATCTTTTTCATAAGGTCGATGTGGTTCATTTGTACCGACCCAAAAATAAAAAGGTTGTTTTCCTTCTCTTCCATGAAGAAATTCTTTGAAATTTTGAGAGTAATTAATGTTAGAGACCCCCTTATATGGAGGATGGATACGCATTTTATTATATTCGGGACCAGCCGGGTTACGCTTGCGCCCTGATATTTTCCAATTTCCAGGTCCCCAGCCTTTTCCGGTGTATCCAATATAATAACCTGCCTCTTCCAATAAATCTGGGAAGCACTTATAATCAACCGGGAAAGAAGAAGCATGCGTACCCGCTTCTTCTATCTGCCAAGGATAAAGTCCTGTAAGTATAGAAGCACGGGAAGGACTGCTCCCGGGAGAAGTCACAAAAGCGTTATTAAATAACCAGCCATTTTGAGCAACCAAATCAAATCCAGGCGTTTTTACTAAAGAAGATTCATATGCTGATGCATGTGGATAAGATTGATCATCAGAAATAACGAATAAAATGTTCGGTCTGTTAGTTACAGCAGCACTGACCTGTGGAATTAGCAAAGAACCAACTAGAGTAGATAAAATGTGTTTATTGCTCATACGTGTGAATATCGAGTTACAGATAGGCAATACACATAGTGTTTCTGGAGATTTTCGTTTCATGTTCTATAGTATTAATTAGCGAATATAAGCTCTGTAAAGCATTGCAAAGAAAGGGAAATTAGAAGAAAAAGAAGAAATTAATTGTTCAAAAAATGAAAGTATCTCTTCTTTTTCTAACTGAAGTTGCTATATTAACAATAGTCGCATTCAGCCAATTACCAAAATGAGCATATCTCGATGGACAATACATGTATATTAAACTATCAAAAATAGTATAATTCACCGCTACACCTTTTCAATAGAGACCAACAAGCGAAAAGGGTTCTATAAGATTATAGTAATCTACTATTTGTATTATGAATATTTTCTTTTCTTTATTGAACAGATTCTTTCTTCCATAACTTTCAAAAGTCATACCTTTGTTACATGAACTATTTTACATTCTAATATGAGAACTAAGCAATCATTATTGATGTTCCTGACAGTTGTTTGGACAGCAACATCTACATTGGGACAACAAACAATCCCTCCTTCATGTTTTACTGATAGTCACGACATCACCTCACTGAAAACTTGGGGGCCTTATTCTAAACGATACGCCGGAATCTCGCATATCCCCGATATGAAAGCCGGAATGCGTTTCGATTTCTCTGTAATGCCAGGCTATTACCGCAATCGTCAACTGATTCCTCATGTGCTTTTCGAATCATCTTATTACCCATGGGATATCAATTCATCCATGAGCCGCATCACATACCGCTATGAAATGGAGTGGAAAGACCGAGTATTTACCGATGTCACCTATTATATATTAGATGAACACCGAACACTGGTAGGTATGAATTGCGTCAATAATACTGCTGTCAATCAAAACTTAGTTCTCAATTTGATGGCATATATCGATTATGAAGGAGAACAACCTCAGTTCAAAATCCCTGAAGATTCAAATATACAGTGGTATAATGCAACCGATTATATATCAAATGAGCCTGTACGCAAATCTCCACAGTATAATTTAGTATACGACGGATGGAAAAGGAACGAAATGCGAACTTCTCAATCACTCAGTGGTTTTGTTCTAGGAAAAGGATTTGGGAGAGATAAGGGAGACAAAGTGAGCTATGAAATAAATATCCTACCTGGAAAAGAAAAAGGAATGATAGGATTCAGATACAATACTCCTAAAGGAAAAACAAGTACTTTTCAAGTAAAAGGAATAACTGAAAGCCGCCTGGAATTACAAGGCACCGGAGAATACAGCATAGTCTCAATCCCTTATTCCTGCAAAGAACCGGGTAAATATACACTAGAGTTAACTTCAGAGGGTACTTATAGTACTGATTTAGATGGTTTCTTTATCGGTAGCGAAGAAGATATAAAGCAAATCAAAATACTACCCAGGAAGCTTTCTTTTATTCCCGAAATTAAATCGGGAAAAACAAAACAAGATTTTATATTAAAATATTCGGAATGTGATAACTATTATGGAATAGCATGGAATTACCAAGAATCTCAGATTCGGGAAGTTCTGGATGACAATCTGGAATCTTTCTTCCGCAAAAAGACTCACGACCATGTATCATCTAGACTAATAGGAAACAGAGAATGGCATTATTCTAATGCTTTTCTACGTCCGATTGTCCTGGCACCTCACTCCGGACAAACCATATACGCCTTAGTCTGCACCGGAACGTCCCAACAAGTCAATGAGCAGATTCAAAAGTTTCATTCCACACCGGAAACTCTAACTTCATTAATACAAAAGGATTCGAATAACTCTGAAGACAGAATATTAGCAGATGGCAAAAAGTATGAATTCGGACGTCGCTTGCTGCAATCAGCATTATTATCCAACATTGTTTATCCCGTCCATACCCAAGGCAATATATCCGGCATTTTACGCCCGGCAAAAATTGGAATAGCCTTTATACATGGGATTCCGGTTTCATAGCTCTGGGATTAATAGATGTGGATATTACTAAGGCTTTTGAGTGTATCAGAGCTTATACAACTCCTGTAGGCAGTGAATCCGCATTTATTCATCATGGCACTCCATTGCCCATACAGATGTATGCCTATTACGATTTATGGAATAATACACAGTCAAAAGAAGCATTGCAATTTCTATACCCACGACTGAAACAGTTCTTTGATTTTATGACAGGTAAGAATCCCTACTCCACAACCCGAATGAAAGGTTCTGGTCTGCTACGAACATGGGATTACTTCTATAATTCAGGAGGATGGGATGATTATCCGCCTCAACATGCTTTACGTGACAAGGCTTCTGTTACTCCAGTAGTATCTTCGGCTTATTATATCAGAGCTGCTAAAATTTTACGTTTAGCAGCAAAAGAACTAGGTCTTAAAAAAGATGTAAAAGAGTATGAGCAAACCATCAAACAACTGTCAAATGCATTACAGACCTATTCATGGGATGAGGAAACCGGTTATTTCGGATATGTAATGCACGATAACGATGGCAAACCTAAAGGCATCTATCGATATAAAGATGGTTCCAACTTTAATAAGGGACTGGACGGAGTAAGCCCACTTATTGCAAACATCTCTTCCAAAGAGCAAACACGCAGAATGATAAACCATGTGTTTTCTCCTGATGAAATGTGGACAGAAGTAGGAATTTCTACAGTAGACCAGTCTGCTCCTTATTATCGTACAGACGGTTATTGGAATGGAGCCGTTTGGTTTCCTCATCAATGGATGGTGTGGAAAGCCTTGCTGGACCTTGGAGAAGGAGAAAAAGCCCATCAAGTAGCAACTACCGCATTAAATACATGGGAAAAAGAATGTAAGGAGAGTTATTATACCTCGAACACTTCATTATCTCCTCACAACGTGGAGCCGGATGGCATCAATTCTCCGGTTTATCATCTCCCATACTCAACTGGTTTGCTGCATACTACCGGATAGGGAAAGTTTCAACCGGCTTCGAGGTATGGATTTCTAACAGTCAGTTCAATGATGATTATACACAGTATCAGGCAGAAATAGCTTTTGATGATTCAACAGTCCCTCATCAACGAACAATTCTTGTTTGTATGAATCCGGAAAAAGATTACCAGGTAACTTTCAATGGGAAAGTGGTGGAAAGCAGAGTATACCATCAAGGATTATTAGAAATCACATTACCTAGTACAAACAAATCGGGAAAACTTACAGTTACATCAATCTAACAGCGCGTAACCACACCAGACTGTATGATAAGTATATTAGTAGGCCAAGTACCAGCTCCTTGTCATATTTCTATGGTAGGTTTCCAAGTACTCGCCTCCGAACCGGACGTACACGTCTCCGTATATCCAGTTCTCCATTAAAGAGTCAGCCTATACTGCCCGAATGAACCTTGAAGTGGCAACTTCAACATAAGGCTATGGTTTTCCCGCGTCTTGCAATCATTAGCTTGTCGGCATATCCTTTACCGCCTAAAGCCTTTAATTTGCGAACGTGGTGCATATCCAATTTGCCTGTTACTCCGCATATCTCACACTTCAGATTTCAACCTATCAATAAGGCTTGTTCTGTTGGCATGATAAACTACGGTAGAATTATCAATATTTTCTCCTATCTCAGGTTTTTCTTCTTGAGAAACTTTCGTTGTAAAATGTCTGTTGCTTCTCTCCTCCCTTACTGCCCTGATATTGTACAGTGAATAAACCATCTTGTTTATATTTGCGGGCAATCTTGGATACTTTGCTCTTGTATTTGCCGGCAAACGTTTTATACATACTATACTCCATGATATACTTGTAAGAGTTGAGTAAAGAACTGTTGTTTGCAATCGCATAATAGTTGTGGAATCCTCTAATCGTGTAGTTATACTTTTGAAGGATTTCCAAGTTATCATTACAGATAATTTTTCTATGCTCCCTCGGCTTCCAGTGTTCTTTCCCGTTGTGAGTTTTTACCTCCAACACTCCGAAATCAAGTAATTTCTTCTTAATGGTTTCCATAGAAATTCTCAATAGAACTTTCTTGTTATATACCCTTGACAATCTACCCGTATTATCTCGTTTGGCAAGATTGGAACGGTTTGCCAAGACCGCATATCCAAGGAATTTCGCCGCTTTTTGACTGTGGGTAATCAGAGTTTTTTCGTCAGAAAATTCGAGTTTCAATTCGGATTCAAGGAAGTTCTTAATATCCTCTTTAATTCTTTAACAATCTTCCTTACTACCAATTACACCAATCAGAAAATCATCGGCATATCTCACATATTTAAGCCTTTTGTATCCATTGTCCATTTCATCAAACTGGGTATCTGCAATCTTGTTCTGTCAATAACATTGAGCTGTTCTACAGCTTTTTTGCGTTCACTCTTAGCCGTTACCGTTTTAAGTTTTTGCATAGCCACTTTCTTCTGAAAATCAAGACTTCTGTGCCCCTCGAAAGGTTTGCGAGTCGCTGTGACTCCCACATCAAATCTCTGGATGTATTCCCATCATGAACTCCTCAAGTCGGTCTAAATAGATGTTAACCAAAATAGGGCTAACTATTCCTCCTTGCGGAGTGCCACTGAAAGTATTGTGAAATGTCCAATCTTCAAGATAACCCGCTTTCAAGAATTTCCTTATCAATCGTAGAAGGCATTGGATCTGAAACCATGTGAGCAGTCTTGAAACTGCCCTTCATAAATGGCTTCGAGAATCATCCGTGTTACTTTCTGTACCAATTTGTCGTCAAAAGATGGCCCCCTAACAGTCGCATTTTCGCGTTTTTCTTTGAAATATACACCCGTCTTGCAGGTTTTGGCTGATATGTCTCCTTTCGGAGTAAGTCAATCAAATCAGCAATCCGAGTTAAACTCATACCGTCTATTGTTTTCCCATCAGAGCCTTCAGTCATATTACTTCCTTTGCATTAATGCGTTGGTAGGCAACATAATACATCTCCTCGTTAAACAAGATTCGATACAGTCGATTGAACTTGTAATTTACTTGCGGACTAGGCTTTGATAGACCGTTTAATACTTTCTCTGAATTTCTCATAATGTCTCGCACATTTTTTCTAAAATTGTATTAAACCTTTAACTGCTCCCTTTTGCCATTTACAAGACTTTCCCTTACTCAAATTACTACAGAAACTCCGTTGTGTCGGATATTCAGAGGCTAAACCTCATAGCCTTGCAGCATTCCGAGTCAGGTAATCCCCGTTTAGCTGTGTACTAACAACAGCATGATAGATTGTCGGATATGGTTTCCACCCTTTACCATTGCCAATGGTTGCGTTACGATAATTTCCAGCTTTTGCTACTGATCTTCTGTATCAGAAGTATCTTAATATGACGAGTTTAGCTATTCTCATGTCAAAGTCTTTGCAACGACCACTTAGGTTGCCATTCAATCAATCAGGATTTTATCCTCGTATCTATATCTTTCATCTCATCATTCGGTCACAAATTTAAGAACTATCTGACTTATGACTTCCCCAACATGCTACACTCCCTGCCGTCTTTCGTTGAACAGATAAGTCGGGTGATGATAGGTTTTGGGAAAGTTACCTAATGCCTTGCTATCGACATATTTACTACACATCCACTACGGGCGCACAAATCACTCACACGGCGTTTTCCTACAACTAACGAATAAAATATTTTAGTGCATTTTTTCATAAAATCGGTATTCTGACTTTTCTCATTCTAGTCTTCAAATTTTCATACCACATCAACCTTCTTGTCAAGATTAAAAGTTAGCGGTTCACAAAATACACCTTATGCATTCATTTTTTCAAGTAGAATTCCATTATAAAGACACCCTTATTTTGTCATTAGTATATTTGGGGAGCGACAGTCCCTTTTTTCCCAAAGCCATCCCACTTTTTCATACATCTAGTAACAGTCCATTTAAGTCTCTGTTTGATTTCGAAGCAAGATAATAAGAATGCTTGCCGATTATTCAGTCATTTTCTCGGGTTAACATCACATTCTTTACATGAGTCCCGTAGAGAACTGATTATAGCCGTGTTTCAGCAGTAGTATTGTTGCTCTAGAACAAATAGTTCTTTCTTGATTATGTTTTGCAGCACATAATTCCGACATGATTAATAGTCAGATATTGTTTTCACATTTGTTATTATCTATAAAAATTCTTCCATTATAATAAGAGATATCTTTGGCAGCAAAAGAGAACTATGATAGTCTATTAAGTCAAATAATAACAGTCATTCTCCTTGAACCATTAAAGCGGTAAAAGCCTTTGCTTCCGTAACCATACTATTTTCCGCCACGCCAATTTTATCGGCTGTCTTTCAGCCGATAAAATAAAAATGCCCGTAAGAAAATATTTTTGTTTTAACATTCCGGTTTATAGAAA
>NZ_QTMZ01000046.1:0-46228 GCF_003602935.1 Bacteroides sp. AM54-2NS | reverse complement strand
TACAATTATGCCCTTTCAGGGCGCAAATTCAGATTGTCGTTTTTACGTAGGGCGTTGCCCTACGCTATATAATTAAGCCCTTTCAGGGCACTCCGCAAAATTATCATTTTTCCTTTTCAATCATTATAACAATATCCTTTTTTCTACTTTCCGGTAAAACTTTCAAGTCCGTCACTTTTCCGTCTTTCAGAGTGGCTTCTACTGTTGTTTCGCCCGGAGCATGAAGTTTGAAATGTACGTTCCATTCTTTCGGCCATGCCGGGAAAAGGAGTATTTGTTCTCCATTGGTTTGCAATAGCATTTCCTGAAGTCCTATCATGCCGCTACCTCCCCAGTTGTGATCGGGTGTCCAATCATATCCCGGTCCCCAAAATGCGGGGAAACGATGCGGTCCATTCGATAATTTGGCTAAAGATAGTTTCTTTGCTTCTTCGGTCAGGCCTAAACAGGCAGCCCATATATTATCTTGTTTCCATCCGGTATGCGAACGGAACTTGATGGCATCCGGGTCATAAAAGTAGGTATTACGGGCTATATCCAGATCCTCCTTTCCTACTCCATAAATACGCCATGGAAACACTGGATAAAGTTGTGGCGTTTCAACATTATTAATTCGTTCCCAACTTACGGCGGGCGAAATTGTTTGCTTCAAGACCGGAGCAATAGTCGGATTCAACGTATCTTTTATTTCTATGTATCGCAATGGAATCGGAGGTATTGCTTTTAGCATCTCCTCTTTCTCTCCGTATGTTTCTAATACCACTTTCAGGGCGGCGATGGTGCTGCTTGCGTTATTGGTCATTTTATATGTTTCACAAGCAGAACCCGGGAAAAGAATCAGATGTCCGTTGCCATCCAACGCTTTCCGTCCTCGGCGGGAAGCTAGTTGCTGGTAATGTTCGTCGAAGAATGTCAGCGAACTTTCGATCAGAGGTAAATAAGGGGTAATATCAGCATTTGCATAGTTCTTTGTTTCCAATATCATTTGGCAGAATTCAAGAACCGTATCCCATTCATATTCCAGCCAGGCATTATATTCCAATCCTTTGTCGAACCAGTCCGGTCGTTTGAAACCATATTCTGCGGGGTTCGGCAAACCGAAATTTTCGATCTGCTCGCTAAAGCAAGCTCCATCATGTTGCCAATATATACGGCTTCGCAGTTCTGCATTTTTCAACATGCGGTTATAAAAATCAAACTGGGAAGGCATCATATCAAAGTCTCCGCTTTTCAGCATCGGCCAGTATACTAAACGTTGATTCTGTGCAGTCATCGTACCACCTCCCCATTTCCGGTAGTCGGGGGTAAAAGATTGTTTTTCATCGACATGGCAAGGATCAAAGGTGAAGAGTCCGCCATTGAATTTAGTCGGTACGCTGCCGTATGCATTACATCCCAACATATAGCGGAAAAGGGTGTAGTTTCTAGTTATTTCTTTTGCTTCACCATCTGCTTCGATAAAACTGCGTTGCCAAAAGGAATTCCACCACGAACGTGTCTGTTTTTTATCCTGTATGATAGTCTTCGATGAAACTTTACCTTTGGGGGCTATTCTATGCAAAGCTGTTTGTATTCCCTGCTCCCACTCTTCTATTGTTTCTGTCTGGTCTGTATGTAACACAATGCAGAAATGTTCTTTCCTGACTGCTTTGGAAGAACGGAATTTCCAGGCACGATAGTCTGTTCCGGCATATACATCATCTGTGGTACCGACAAATTCTAAGTTATCACCGAAAAGAGTTCCTCCGAAAGTTAAGTTTTTCAAAGGATTCATCATTTGAGATTTTACTTCGTTCATCCCTTGTTGAGCCACAACTACATCAAAAACGGTCTGTTCGGGATTGCGATGATAAAACAGAAGTTGGTTCCTCTTTATTGAAGTCCTATTTGTTTCAGCCTTTCCTGTTGAATCAGTAATTTTGTCTAAAGAAATAAAGTCGGCCTCCGTCACAGTACCTTTCGGGGGAGCCCATTTGTAGGAACACTGTTGCCCCTCTCCTTTTCTGACAGGTCGTTCCTGATAGCGCCAATTTTCATAAAAGACTTCAGTCTGCAACGGTTGTGCATTTGTTACCTCTACATGTATAACTGGATGAAAAACATCTACCCAAAATTGTATCTGTGTGTTTCCTGCCGTGATTTCTACATATCCGTCTTTCAGCTTCAACTCCTGACGAAAATCTTTAGCGTCTTTGAAAGGATTGGGTGATAGGCGGAGACGTACACGCCCTTGCTTTAACTGGCAGTTGTTTTCGTCGAATGTACCGCTACGGCTCACATAGAACATAACATCACCGTCTTCTACCCATATATTCATCCCAATATCTCCACCACCGCAAGGCATAGATTCAGAAGAATTACGACTGGGAGTATTCCAAATGACATTGGCATGCTGACTCCAAAGAGCCGACACGCCAACAAACAGTATGGTTATAATCAGATAAAATCTCTTCATATATTTTTCATATTTTACCTTGTCTATTTGCGATTACCAATCATCCGAACGAAAAGACCCTAAAGGCAATCCGTCGCAATATACATCTCCTTCCACATAGTTTTCAAAACAATATCGAACAGCTACCGGGTGCGGCACTTTATCGCTTTTCACCAGCATCTTACTACGTTCTATCCATGCTTTGGCCGGGTAAAAAACTTTATCTTCGCCGGCTACCTGAAAGTTTTTTGATTCGAAACAGTTCTTGCCGCTGATCCACATATTGGCACGTTCGAAGCTGACAACTACGGTGTCGTTCTTTATTTCAATGCTTTTATAATAAGGACTTTCGCCATTCACGCCTTCCACTCCATACGTTTTAGTTAAAGCCAGAAGTGCCAGACGTTCACCTGCAACCTGTTTCTTTGCGGGATGAATACCTTTTTCCATTCCTGCATCCAGTAATACAGCCATACCGCTGTTAGCTACACGATGTTCAACTTTTGCCTGTGCCTCCCGGAGATATGCAGAATTTATCACTTCCTTTCCTTTTTCGGTAATAATCCCGTAATCATACGGAGCTATCTGGCAATAATAGAAAGGGAAATCTCCCTGTTTCCATTCGGCACGCCAACCGTTAATCAATCGGGTAAACATATCAGCATACGTATGGGCACGATTCCAGTTATCTTCACCCTGATACCAAATCACTCCTTTCATGGTCATACCGATTAATGGATGCAACATACCATTATAAAGCACGGTCGGAGTACGGTTCTTGGATTTTATGTCGGTTTCCGTTTGAGGTATCTTCGCTTCCGGAAAGGCTTTCAGCCAGTCTGCCGTCATCCATGCTTCACAGGCGGAACCACCCCAGGCTGCTACAACTAATCCGACCGGAACATCTAATATTTCATTTACCAGTCTCCCGAAATAATAGGCTGTTGCACTGAAATCACGGACACTAACCGGATTGGCTTCTTTCCAGGAACCGATAACGTCATTCTGCGGAGTGAATGTAGAAGTACGTTTCACCGTAAACAGACGGATTTGCGGATTCTTGCTGTGAAGAATGTCCATATTGGCATTTTCTACCGGTTGGTTTTTGAAGCCTTTCATCGGCATTTCCATATTACTTTGTCCGGAACAAAGCCAAAGTTCGCCTATCAGAATATTATTCAGTGTCTTTTTGGTTCCATCATCAAAGGTCACAGTATAAGGACCTCCAGCTTCGGGAGTAGCTACTGTCAGTTTCCATGCCCCATTTTTATCTGCTGTTGCTGCATATTGTTTTCCATTCCAACTAGTGGTCACTGTTACTTTTTTATGAGGAGTCGCCGTCCCCCAAAGGTTTGCATTGGTCTGTTGCTGCATCACCATGCCATCAGAAAAAATAGCCGGTAGCTTTACTTCTGCGTGTGTTGACAGGCAGGCAGCAAGCAGAAAACCTGCCAACATTGTACCTGTTTTAATAATTGAACTTTTCATACTTTAGCTATATAATAATGAATTGGGCACGGATTATATGGATTGCGCTGTTACTTTATGTAATACGATTCTCATAAACCGTGTAATCCGCGTAATCCGTGTCTTAAAAATCTATTTTATTCTGTGGTAGAAAAACTCAAAGGTCCGAGTAATCCTGCCGGAAGTAACGTTTTTTCTGCCCTGCGATATTTTGCATTAGTCCAAATGCCATCAAACGGCGCTTTTCCTTCATCAGCTCCTGTCAGTGCATTCGCCCATGTATTTGTAACCTCTATTTCAAGCTCATTAATTCCTTTTTTCAAGGCACCTGTAATATCTGCACGATAAGGAGCTGTCCAGATTGTGCCACAATCTACGCCATTCACACGAACAGTTGCCAAATTATAAACTGTTCCCAGATTCAGATAAATCTGTTGGTCTTTATTCGGTTTATTTTTCCAGCGAAAAGTGGTTTTATAGGTCGCTGTCCCCGAATAATAACGTATCTGTTCGTCCGATTCTTGGCTCCAGTCGAAAAGTTCTTTTCGTGTGAGCGTTTTTTTGTTAGCTGCAAAAGTTATAGTATATTCCTTTGCCTCCAAAGCTATGTTTAAAGGGGCTTTGGCGGTGTCTTTCTTCTCCTTTTGCAGTTGGAGAGAGGACTCTCCATAGCCTTCATCTACTCCCTCCGCAGGATATACGATGAATACGGACTCGTTAGGAGCCAATGTGAGAGTAACTTCCGTCCGGTTTCCGTTGATATGATAGGAAGGATGAATATTCATCTCACCCGTCACCGGATTCCAACATTCCGGTTTCTTACCGTTAATACGCATACTTGCAGTAAACGTGCGTGTTTCGTCCTTTTGGTTGGCTACGAAATAGAGTTCGCCAAGTTCGCCACGACGATGCGTCCAGGCAATATCTTCCGGCACGATCATGTCACGTTCCAAGCCATACACGGAAAAATCTTCTTCTGTATATGGTAAAGAAGGCACCAAAATGCCAGCTTCTTTTAGTTCATTGATTTTCTTCTGCACTTCCGATGACAATACAGGTTCGGGATTCATTGGACGCGAAAGAGGCAGTACTAACACTTTATAACTTGCTCCACCCGGCAACGTTATTCGTCCGTTTTCTGCTTTCGCCAAACGAAGGATTGCATCTTTATTAAAACTATCGTATGCATATCCACGAAGCGGATTCACCCATTTCTCCGGATCAGCCATGTTAGCTGAATGGGTAACACCTACCGGGCGTACACGTAAAGGCTGTCCCTCATTGGCCAGACGGATGCGTTCACTTTCCACTCGTTCTGCACCGAAGATTCCCGGCAGAGAAGGAACCAATCGTTCCGGTAATATCGAACGCCTCGGCACTTCTTCACCTGTAAAGACTGCGATGTCTGTTACCGGATGCCCATATTGCAACAACGACTGGCAACGGGTAGCATATTCGGAAAAGGCTTTTGCCCCTTTCTTCCACCAGGTCTGATCCCGTTGGAAGAAAAGTCCGATGCCATCCAATGTCATGCCGGGCTTGCGGTCCAGCCAGGGATTATGTACATATACATGGTAGAAAAGGCGATTGATTCCTAATGCGTAATTACGATCCAACAAGGCTTTCAACATTCCGGGGTATTCATCCCACGTGCCACGCACTTCGGTGAATCCTTCAGCCTGAATAATATTCTTTCCGTAGATATGCGCTCCGCTAATAGCGTCGAGCATATCATTCGGTTTGTCATGTGTGGGACTGTTCAACCAAAATTCGCCCATTGGAAGATCTACTTTTTGATAATGTAGTAGACCATCGCTTACCATCGTCGGAGCTACACATTCTGCCGAGAACTGGCAATCATATTCTTTCGCACAGTCCGCCAATACCTGATAGAACACATCTACGACGAGTTCTGATATGGTAGTACGTACGTCTCGCAGAATCTTTTCACTTTGTTCGACACTTTCCATCGGAATACCTGCCAATAGAGGTAGATAAGGCATCAAATCGTAGCCACGACGTTTCTGAAATTCAATAGCGAAACGTTTATTCCAGTTTTGGCTGCCACATTCCCAACTGTCGACATGCATATATTTCAGTACGCGACGAGCTATTTCGGGATTGGTCTTTACAAATGCCTGCGCAAACCAGTTATCGAATTGCTTCCGTACCGTTTTCGGGTTAAACTTATCACATTCCAATCCTTTTCCACCTCCCGCTGTCGCATTGGTATGCCCGGTAGCTGTATGTCCCATGCGAAGTAATTTCCATTTTCCTTTGGGGAGAGTGGCGGTCAATGTTTTTCCATTCGAATGACCGGTATATTGCTTTGTTAGATTGATGACTTGTGAAAGTGAATAGCAATCCTGTTTCCCGACTTCCTCTTCTTTAGTCGCTTGAGCAACACGCCATACCAGTCCGACTTTTCCTTCCCATTGGTTCAGACGGGCTTCCCGGTGCAGGCGTAATTCTTTTATTTTCAGATTGGGCTTCCACTTGGCAGCATCCATATCTTCACTTCCCGGTTCGCTCCCTTCAGGAGTCCAGTAGAAACGGAAGAAACGGGCAGTAGTCGGAGGAATACTATGAGTTGAATTCTCATCCGTATTCTGCCATCCCTGACGGGCAGGGACCAACTGCTTAACCAAACGATAATTCACTCCGTCGTCACTAGCCATTACTTTCAAGCGGTGTGCCTGATAATTATTACCATTTAAAACGATTTCGATGTTCCGGCAAGTGAAAGGTTGCCCGTATTCATACTGGATATAGCAGGGATATGAAGAACGGATCACTCCTGCCGCATCCATATTCACTGTTTGAGCGGCTTTTACATTTCCTGTCGTAGCTAGGTTGACACAGGTAATTTTTGCCTGCATCTCGTCCGCTGCGTCTTCTACCGGTAAAGCGAATAATGCAATATCTTCATAATAATTTTTATAGGCTTCCGGTTGTGGCAAGCGAATAGCCATCAGCTTTCCGCCGTTTACAATCGTATCGCTCCAAACCACTTTTTGCATAGATTCTTCGGGAGTAATCCAGGGGCCTCCCGCCAATGCGAAACCATCACAAATGTGCATCCCCAATTTCAGCCCCAAACGATCTGCTTCTTCCATGCTGAAACGCACCATCTCCCACCATTCGGGAGTTAGCTGCTGCGCCTTGCCATCGTATTGGGCGCCTTCATGAATACCTTTAATCGGCATCAGATAAGTACCTCCTAATCCGGCACGTTTCATTGCCTCCAAATCGGCTGTAATCTCTTCTTTAGACACGGCACCATACATCCAATACCAAAAAGTCCAGGGTTTTGCTTCATCGGAAGGACTTAAGAATTGATCGCGAAGCGAGCGTGTTTGCTGTGCATCGGCAGGGCATACGGCTGTCCATGCTAATAGAGAAAGTGCAAATATTCGTTGTTTCAGTCGGCTTTTCATTCCAGTCTATATTTTTACTTATAGATAAGACGAAAAACATTCTGTTTTGTACTCACTGTATTTTCCTGACTCAAATTAAATTAAGCTATTTAATTTGTCAGATAGAATTAAAACGATAGTTTATCTATCTCTTCTGTAATAGTTCTTCAAACACTTCAAATACCCTTGAATATGAAGTGTGCGGATTGTTTATATCAATGGAGATGCTACGTGCATGATTTATGGCAGATTCTAGCTTTTCTTTGAGTTGGAGATATAAGTTGTTCTTTGAAAAATACTCAATGTTTTTTTCGTACTTTTCAAGACGACCATTCTTTTTCAACTCTGTAATTACTTCGTCACAGTTACGAAACTGCCGGTCGGTAAAGACAAAGTGTAATAATAGCCAAAATTCAAAGGCAGGATTACTTTCTATGAAATAAATCTCATTTTTGTATGCCTTGATGCATGATGACTTCTCTTTATCATAGGCTTGTTTACGTACATTATCAGCATTGATATAATCCATATCAATCAAGCAAAAAACGACATCAAATTCTTTCGCTAATAGCGATTGAGCTTTCGTTATGATATCACTGTAGTCAGGATGTTTGGGTTTATCAGGTTTTAGGGTAACATTGAACTTCTTCAATAAGTCCTTTTCAACATTACGAAATCCATCAAAATAGAAAAACTCTGTGATTCCTTCACCGATAATCGCATAAGATTTCCGAATTTCTTTTATTCTTTTTTCGCGTGCCATACTTATCGTTTTTTAGAAATAAAAATACCGCCCAGCGTTGGTTTGGCGCCAAATTTCCCTGCATTATATGCATTGAGAAACGAAACGCCATTGCGGATATTGAAGTCATCAAGTGAAAACAGGTCTGTTGAACCATCATCCTTTTTTTCTGTAAACCAGACTACATCTTTACGTAAATCCTCGGTGTCTAATGATTGGAGATTATGCGTACTGAAAATCAGCTGCGAATAAGTCGAATTAACCAAAAATAAGTTGATGAAATGGGCAAATAAATCCGGATGCAGCGAATTCTCAAGTTCATCAACAGGTATGATAGCATTTCTTTCAAGCAATATATTCAGAATAGTTCCCAAACCATAATAGCGCATTGTTCCTGCTGATTCAAGTATATCAGGCAGGTAATGAACAGAAGATGTTCCATTGGCTACAATCGTATGTTCAAATATCAAATCCGTATCTTTTTTATTTTTCTCATTTTGTTGAACATCAAAACCGGATATATTAAAATCTGCACGGTGCAGTAAATCTAATAAAAAGGATTTATTCTCCTTCTCTGCTTCCATTTCTCCTGTTGTCCATGTTTTCAAATCCGTTTGGGGCAAGAGTATAGGCAACCACTGCTTCAAGAAATAGTTATAGACACGTTCTAATTCAGGAAACATAAAGTTAGCTGTAGCATAAGCTGAAACAACACTCATATTACTAAGCGTATTTACCTGCAACTTTTCCTGCTCGGCCACATTGAGTTTGACTTTGCTTCCTAATCGGATATGAGTGATTCCATTAATGGTCTCTCGGGAGAAAATTTCGGCTGGTTGCTTACCAGGATAATATTTAAGTGTTTCTTTTAGGACAGCACTATTATCTACTTCAAGATAATAGAGATGCTTCATATTGTTTACAAAAAAAGTCAATTCAAATACTCCACATTCTTTCTTTGTCGTATCATCCAAGAGAAACGGAGTAAACCCGATAGGCTGCATCTTGTTTATCTTAGGCGAAATGGCTATTTTTCGTATGAAATCAAGTGCTAGCAATACGTTAGTCTTTCCTGAAGCATTAGCTCCATAGAGGATACCGAGTTTTAATACTTTCGTATCGTTGATAGTGGTACAGTAATATTCTTCTGAAATCTTATCTGCAGAGGCTTCAAAACTTAATATCTGCCAATCCTTAGCTGATCTGAAATTTCTAAATTTAAACTCTAAAATCATACTCCAATATATTAAAAATGCGACTATTTTGCAAATATAGCATTTTAAGCTATTTATTCCACATTTTAATCTATTCTTTTTTAGCTATAAAAAAAGGTGCACCTCCTTTCCTACTCTTGGAAGAAGGTGCACCACACAAACAAAACAAACAATAGACGACCTTCACAGGCGGTATTTCATATATAACTCAACTAATTATAACTCAATTTCATTTTTAACGTAAATTCTCTCCCTGTATTCAGACGGAGTCATACCGGTATGTTCACGAAAGAATCTTGTCATAACAGAGTTCGACTGGAAGTTCGTGCGTGAGGCCACTTCTTTTATTTCAAGGTCAGAATCCCGTAAAAGAGCCTTTATTTCAAGAAGGGAGTAATCTATAATCCAGTCTTTTGCCGAACGACCGCTCATATCTGTAATTACCATTGTAAGATGCTTGGCGGACACACACATCTTTTTCGCATAAAACGCAACATCCCGACTTACGGTATGAAATTCGATCACCAAACAAAAAAAGTCGAATAAAAGTTTTTCCTTACGGGTGTATTTTACTAATTCGGCAGCTTTCGGATTTCTTTTATAAGCCACATATATATCCCAGTAGAAAACACGTAATAACTGCATGATAGACTCCCGTCTGAATAAGTTGCGGGGTAAGTTGATACGAAAAATCAAAATATTGCAAAAGTGAATGAAACGTTGGCACTCTTCATCGTATAGCGGAGTACTGAAATTTTTCCGCATATAGAAAAAGAAATCAAGCGTAGGTATACATATCCCGCTTATTGTATCCATAAACAGGCTTTTGGGTACTTTTAGAAACGTCATTGAAAAGTCACTGCTAATCTCCGTGACAGAAGCCAGCTGAAAAGGGAAAATGACTACCAGATCATTGGAAACAATCCGTCGTTTATTACCAAAAACATTGAATAACGCACTTCCTCCCGTGCATATCCCATTTATCCCTTCTTCAAGATACATAGGATTTTCATCAAGAGGTAAATCGTCTATTTTAGTATAGACGTTAAACTCTTCTGTTTCCAATATATTATCGAATACTTTATCCTGCTTATATGGTTGGTTCTTTTCCATGGACTGCTATTTATCAATTATGTTGTTTGCCGTTATTTTTATCATACGGATGTCAGTCGTGCCATTTCGATTGAGCAAACTGTACCACCAAAGATATGGGAAAGATGTATAAAAAACTTTCTTTATCTTTCATTAAAATCATCAGTGCCAGGAAATATTCACCTTCATTAATATCAGGAACTGTCATATAAATCTTATCGTCCGAATATTTATGGATATCGCCACATTCTATCAACATTCTGTCATTGACGGAAGAGACAAGATATAGATTGGTACTTTCCCATGTCAACATATCCAGATTGTGACCGGTGATAACAATGGGAGCTTCCGGTGTAATGTTCCCATTACGCCTTTCATTTGAAGGATCATATATTTCTTTGATGACAGGAAACGGCGCTCCTTCAATCATTAATATTTCGGCTTTTATCGTTTTCATTTTGTATGATAATAAGTTGGTATATAACTAATGATAAATTTTGTTCGTAACTCATTATTGGGGAATATCCCGGATACAGCGGAGATAATAGGAATTCTGCGTTTTATCGTAATAACCTGTATTTAGCCAATATCCTGTTATATAATCATCAGGATAGAATCGCATTGACCATACACCTCTAGAATATCCTCCTACCTCGGTTGCAGACCAGTAATAAGTAGGGTCTTTTGCTGAAAGAGCGAATGGTTGAAAATCGGTTATTTTTTGAGTCTCTTCCATTTTTTTATAAAAAAGCAAAATCAATGCACATTCCCCACGCGTAGGTACCCGCCAGGTTCCAGGTTCATCCAGACCATCTTTCCCGCGATATGCGGCACATCCCTTGGTAACTGCAAAACTGGGAGTCGAATAAACGTTGGTGTTGGCACTAGTAAGATATCCGTTTGCCGTAGCCCAATCCATCGTTTGTGCTTTTGCTGCTCCTTCTTTATTTACAATATCAGGCGAAACGAGAAAATAACCTGACACCTTCCAGTCACCTCCTCCTTCTTTTTGCCTCTCTGTATGCCGTGTCGTTCGGTATACAAAGACATTATTACCGCTTTCATCTTTTTCCTCTTGGGGCTTATAATCTGAATCGTATTTATATAACTGAATATAACTGCGGAAGTTTGTATTTTTGCTCCGGTCCTCCACCTTGTATTTCACCATTCCTTTATAATTGATTGCCGCATATTTATTCCCTCTTAAATCTGTATATATTTCTGTCGATTGAGAATGTACTCTTAGTGGAATAAAAAACAAGATACAAAATTTCATGACTGTTAATCTAAATATATTCATTCTTCTTTTCAATTTATACTGTTAAATTCTTATGGTCAATATGGAGCATCAAAAGGGGAAGTCACATCCCTGACACATCTATCTAAACCGGAGTCTCTGTCTGGACTCCAAAAATTACCGCTGGAAGCTGCTATGAAATAACAATAGGGTGGTGATATAAACTCCGTCGTTGAGGTCCCACCTCCAAGTCCCGGTAAAGCAGCCACGCAAATTCCTAACAACTGGTTTGACGCGGGAAGATACCATTTGAACTCTTTCTCATCAATTATCCCGTCCCCGTTCTCATCTCTGTTTCTGTCATAACACGCCCTTGCGCTAAAAGTACTGGCAGGGTATTGATATTGATATAATAACACATGTCCGGATGCATCTTTCTGTGGAATCGGGACATACTTGTCAATCCAATTTTGATTGTAAGTATTTTCCGCTAAATGCCGGGTCGCCGTTTTACCATTATCCATATTGTCTGTTCCATAGGATAATTCTGCCGTTTTGATGCGTGCATAGCCAGTTCTGGTAGTTCCCGGCTTCACATCTGCCAATAACCAGGATGTAGATCGCAAAGACATTCTAGTGTATACTAACCCCATAGTGTAATTTCCATCCCCGTTTCTCTCTCCTCCTAAACGTCCAAGGTAAATTGCCGCCCGCTGGTCTAAACGAAATATATGTGAAGTTTGAAGTGCTTCCCCCGCATCGCCATTGGTTGTGGTAGTTATTTTAATATACAAGGATCGTTTTCCCTCCGTAGCATCTGCACCGGGATCAAGAAAGTTCCCTTCTCCGTCATCAATATATTCATCATTATATAGATAAAACTTCAATTGGGTAGGGAGTATAGTGCTAGCCTTGATATATGTACCCAAAGGTTCTTTAGCATTGTTATACGCATCTGTGTAATTGGAAGAAGAAGACAGGCGGAGCCAACTCGGTGTGGGATGTTGGGTACAGCTTTCATCTGTATATACACCCACTTCCACCATCCGTCCTTGAGTTTGGACAACTATCGGCCGGACCTCATAAGCTGCATCCAGATCATATTTCTCACTAGAAGTATTGTATTTATTATCGAATTTGCCTCCGCTGACACTCACGTTCTTACTGGCGTGAAACTCCACATACTGGCTGACAGTGTATGCCTGATTCGTTCATCGTTTTTTGCCGAGTTTATGTCCGCATTAATGGTGGTACGCAAATTATAAAAATGGTTGGGTTTCACATCGAAGTTATTTGTATTATTATTTCCGATATACATTTGGTAAATTGCATACTCACCCGTTGCCGATGTTGAGGTAGAATATGCCCATGCCTCTATCTGCATACCCAATATGGGGGCACTGCCCGATGAAACTCCATTGACCACTTTGTAGTAGCGTTGGCTTTCACTTGCTATGCTTGCTACTGTCCCCTGACAATTCTGCGCAACATACCACGTTGCGGAATAGAAACCATTGGGATCGGGTTCATCAAATTCATCTATCTCAAACGTGACATAAGTATCCTTATCGGTATTCTTTTCGGGATTGGTGAGCCGCACTTTGCTGTTGACATTCAGCAATTTCAGACCCTGCAATTTGTAATTTTCCACCTCGAGTTTATAGCGGAATGTAATACGTGCCATCAACTTCCTTATTTCAATGCCTCCCACAAAGCCGACAGGTTTGTTATATTCTACCAAACCATGGTCACCTCCGTCGATATCCATAACAGTGATACCCGACACTTCTCCGGCAAACGGAACCTCATCATCTGCGGTGATAAGTGATTGGGTATGCCCTTCTACATTAGTTAGATATTCAAAACTCCAATTTTTGAGTCCATCAAGAGTTCTCACTCCACCCATATCATAATCAAGTTTGGGGCCTAAGACCAATAGGTATAAGGTTTGATTCTCCGCTACTACAAGGGGGACATCTATTGTCAACATATCATTTATAGCGGTCGCCGTATCACTCAACTTATGGGGATTACCATTAATAGAACCATCCTCATTAAACTGGAAAAGCCAGAGATTGTGTAATTTTGTCGTGCCATCGGAAACTCTGGTAGTTGCCGCACGTTGTTCTCGCTCCAATACGACTGTGAAGGATGAATCAGAGTTGTTTTCATTTTTAAAGAATGGCTTTACAGTAGCATATTCATCTGCCGATGTTGGTTCTTCGCTAGGCGGAAGACTGACATTTAGACTGACCATAACCACTTTTCCCGTAATATTTCCCGGACCGAACTCATTCAGGTCGTCTTTTGTACACCCTGTAAATGCCAGTGAAAACAAAACAATGCAAACTGCCCGGAATAACTTCTTATCATTGTTTTTTATTCTCATATCATATCTTCTTATCATCATATTTTTCATCCTTGTTCTTATTTGGTACCATTCTGATCGATAGACAGACTACTAAGGGCAAAAGCTACTCCGGCATTTCTCTCTAAATTGATATTAACCGTAATGCCGATGAGACTCGGATTATTGTTTGCCGGGATTGTTATTGAAATAGGGTAGCTATATGTATTCGATGCAGTCTCTACTTTATCACTGATACTTATTTGTTCGCCACTGTAAACAACTTGTACATACAAATTTCCCGCAGGTATGGGGACATCTGTAGGAGTAAGCTTGATATTTAGATCATAAGTGCCTCCCTTTTGAGGTAAAACGCCCATAGTGCTTAATTCGGAACTGGCACGTAACTGATATCCGGTTTGCGCTATTGTGAGTAGTGTACTTTTTGTCTGTCCGTCCAATCCGATACCTTCCACCTTTACCTTAAACGAACGGGATGAGGTACTTTCTTTACGTTTGACGTATACAGGGATATTTTCCGTATTGCTACTGTGTGTAGTATGTACGACATCATCCCCGGAGGCAAATGAGAAATCATCGGTATTTGCCGTTCCCATATCCGTTCCTGAAGTGACAAGTGTAGCCGTCCAGTAAGGAATATTCGAATCAATACCAAAATAAGCTGTTTTACCACTTTCCGTTCCCTGATAATCAGCTGATGATAATGCCTACCCGCATATAGCTTTCCGGTATTTCGTTGCGGACGCAACGAACCATATATCCGTTTCGTCTGTCCTTATCGGCTCGAAGGTTTGCAGTCACCGTCGGAGTACCTGAAAAATCAAAGATAGAGGCGTTGTTGCTCCAGTAACATCCGGTAGTACCGTCTCCACGTGACGCACCGGATTCATCCCTGTATCGGTTGTGAGGGAATAACAGCCAATGGTACGAAAGGTATCCGTACGAACTTACTTCATTATTTGATGCCGCTATAATATGATTATATTCTTCAGGTGTAGCCATATGCCACTGCCCGTTGTCTACGATTCCCATATCCCTGATTTGGGTTTCGGAAAGACCGGCGAGTTTGCATGGATCTCCCAAGCCCTGTTTGACTTGTTCAGGGGTGTTGCCTGCGGAGATTTCACCGCCAGCCAGGTAAGGGACATTACTCCATCCTGTAATAGTTAAGGGATCGTATGAACTGGGATACCAGAGTACATCGTTCAATGTTTCGGCAGCGGCAGGTGGATTGAAATTTGAGCCATCTTCAGTAACCGGGGCACTGTGCACGGCTATCAGGCTGCCGTATTTGAACAAGACATCCTTATATCCTGTCTCCGAATGGTATGCTTTCAGTATACCCGAATAAACACTAAAATCATTCCAGATATTCACATTTCTGGATGTATCGGCAACCGCGTCATAGTCTGCCGCCTTATCACTTACAATGACCAGCCCATCGATAGGTTTCCAGTTGATGGTAATATCATGTTCCTCCATTGCCACTATTTCCGCATATAGCCCCATTGCACCCATACCGGTAATGGTGGCGTATATCTGATAATGGTTGTTTCGTGTCAGATTATGGTTCTTAGGGGGATTCTGACCGATATTCAGCAGATAGATACAGTTCAATACCTGCGTACTTCCGTTTTTAAGCACGCATTGCGCGTCGATTTTAAGATAAGTTGCGTGTGATGCATTTTGAGGGTCGGACAATATATGTTCGGGAATATAAGTAGCGGGAGTTGTTATAAAATCCACCCCGTCTTGTATGGTGTAGTTATCTCCATTTATTGTATATGTACCATTATTATCGAGTTCGCCTGTCCCTGGGATAGTAAGGTCATCCGACCAAATATCTTCCGTATATGCCTGCCCTTCTCCTATAGGAGTGGCGACCGGCATACGACATACTTTAACATTCAGTTTGGTTACTTTAAAATCCTCATCCTCATTAGCGATATTTTTAATTGCCGTAAAGCTGATGCGGGATACCATACGGTTTACCTTAACCGGCAGTTCCGTCATTTTAATATCATTAATTGTTACTGTGGCGTTTTTTCCGTCGCTGCGGGATTCCACATAGCACGTGCCACATTTCCATACATGGGCGGAGGAGCAACGATACCTATGGCAGAGAATGTCACTTTTTCTATTTCATTTTCCAATGTAATGGCAGCGAGCTTTTCGGTAAGCTCCGGTGTTTCATTGCAGATGATGTAAATGTTGTTATATCCCCGTGCTGCCTTATAGAAGCGGTGTATATGCCATCGATTATGGAAGCATCAGAAACGTCGTTGTATACCAGTTCGTTCTTGTCATTAAACACAATTGCACGTACAGATTTTATGACTTCATCTTCGTCGGTGATAGTATTGCGCGTCCCCATTTTAATACTCATCGGTATCTTTTCTCCTTCGTAAATACGTGCGCCTGTTACTTCGTTCTCTTTTGTACAAGAGTAAGCAAACAGGGTAAACATTGTCAAAAGCAGGACATTTGCCGAAAGTTTTATGTTGATAGTTATATTCATCCTTAATCGTGCCATAATTCCGTTTAAAAAAACAACTTACATATCTGTTGGTTGGAACCAGTAGGTCCAATTATTGATGGTTATACTCAATGCAATGTAGCCATTCTCTTCCTTATCTCCGATGCGAATGTTGATATCCCATTCGTATCTGCGGTCGAGGTATTCTTGTTCGCCCATCATTTCCGGTTTACTCATCAACAGGTAGTCAATAAGGTTTATGGTTGTTTTTCCTCCGATGTCTATTGTTTTTCCTGACGCTTTTTCGGTGATAGAAAAAGTCATATCAGCATCCTTAATAAATCTAAGAGTATGAAGGCGAGTTTGTAGGGCGGTCTTACTGTCTTCCTCTTCAACTGAACAAGGATGGTAAATTATATTTTTGCTACTCTCACCTACATTATTTTTATAGTCATAAAAATTGTTTGCAGTTATTAGTTGTATATCATATTTTGAAGCATCCACCGGATTATTTCCTCGCGTAATGCCTATCGTTATATCATTAGTATTGCGCACCAAGCTGACGTTTTCCGTATTGCTGATATTTTCCGAAGAAAACATTAATAGAGGACCGCTATGCCATAATGCATCAAGATGGTTGTTACTTATGTTGTTTTCCGGCTCATATTTCAGTGTTAATTTATTTATCGGATCACCTGCGGTCATTGCCGGAAGTAGATAGAATTTATCCGTTTTTCCAGCCCATACAACGACTGTACAGCCTTTCAAGCGATAGGGTATCAGCATACGATAGTCCGGGCTTTTTAACGAATGACCATTTTCGGTAAATGCCTGTATATATTTTCCTTGTGTATCGAACACGAAAACCTTTACTTCTTCTACCTGTTCGGCGAACCAGTCTTTATTTGCCATATTATAGTCATATCGGAATTTTAGAAAGAGGTCACATTGATCGAGGTCGTCATGAAAGACATCGCAACCGGTAATCCCTGCCACTATAAAAGCGGCAAGGATTATTTTGTATTTCTTTATGTGTCTTTTAATTCCCATTTATCAATGCAAATCAACACCTTGTGTCCAGTAAGTCCATGGATTGATAGTGATTTTTACAGAAAGGTAAGCATCTGCTTCGTCATCATCAGTATCCGGAGGCGTAGGATTGTCGGGATCAGGATCAGACGGATCGGGAATCCACGGTGTTCCGGGGCCGCTCACGCTCTGAAGGTCCAGGTGATACCAGTTGTTGCGCACTACTCCGTATCGGCCTAAAGCCATCTTTTCGATTACACTCTGGTCGTGACGGATCAGGACATCGTAATAGCAAACAGATTCATGATAGTAACGCACGGCACAAAAACGTCCGATGATACCAGTTTTCGCAGTAAGTCCGCTCGCTTGAAGGTTTGTAATAAAATTGTCTATAGTGCTTTGATCGGCATCTCCAGCCACGAGCTTTGCTTTCTTTAAGAATATAGGCAAGTCTGTTTTTAGTCCGCCACTACCAGTTTTTGTGTATTCTTCTTTAAGCTGGTCTAATGTATAATAGTTTCCTTTCCAAGAGAAATAACTACTATTTGGGGTCAAACCATTAGGAGTGTACGTAGCCTTTACTACCACCTTGGTAGTGAATCCTAATTGCTGTGCATTAGCGTCCATGGTGTTTTCAAGACAGTAGCAGCTCGTTCCTTTATCTCGTTTAATTTCAGGTATAGGGTCAGTATCACTGTCTATATTTTTTAGATAATTGAAAGCTGCATCCATATTAGTTTCCATAGTACTATTATCACTAATATCAGGTTGTTCGCTCTTTAAATAGTTCTTATCCCGACGATAAACCGCTCCAGTCGTGGCATTATCGTAAGTGATAAGTTCACTATACAGTTTCACACTCTTATTGGTAACGCTTAATTCCCAACCGCCGAAAGTAAATGTAGCACCATCAGGTTTGGTAGTAAAAATGTCCTTAACTGCAAGCTCTACTTTTGCACTCAATCGGTCTACAGAGATTTCTGTAGGGCTGTTCTGTGCGTCTGTTTTTGCTTGGTCGATGGCCTCACTGGTATATGCAGTCGGCTTATGTACCGTTACTTTCGTTAATGCCCCTTCTATGCCAGTGCCTTTACCTGCGCTCGCCATCATAAAATTCTCATCGGTAGCGATGTTGGCAATAACTGCCTCAATAGCAGTGTTAATTACAGACCAAGGTTTGCCTTTTACAGCATCTGCAGTTAAATTCCATCCCTTGTTCCCGTCGGCGTAAGGATTGATAACCACAAATACTTTTTTTGTTTTCTCTGGTACTAATTTTGCCTCACTAACCGCAGCTTCCGGGGTCCCTGCCCCGCCTGCATCTGCTCCTCCGCTATTCCCCACGGTCAAACCATCAAAACCAACCACATCAAGGCACACATCATCCTCGTCAAATAATAAAACTTTGACGGTCCCTGCTTTACTTTCCCCAGAACTTCCCGGTTTGGTATCTACTGCTCTTGAAGTAGCTGTGTGACTTTGCAGCGAAAGCGACAGATACGCTTTGCCATCCAGTTCACCACCCGGAATATTCCCTTCCCGGGCATCTTCACTACTACAGCCGGCAAATATAAAAACTGCCAATGTAGATAATAGAAAACTTCTTGTTTCATCATTGTTAAATGTTTAAATGTTGTAAATAAAAAGATAATTATAATATATAAAAAATCAATAATCTAGTTTACTCATCAATTCGATATTCTCTTCTTTTTTGGCTAATTCCTCCAGATTGAGATTTGCTTGTTTCAATCCAGATTCAGCAGCCTTATTTAGATGTAACTTTGCTTGTTCATAGTCACCTCTTAGCAGATGTAATACTCCCACGGCATTTTCGTATTCCGGTGTGGAAGTCTCTGCTCTCTTTAAGTATTTTTCTGCCAAAAGAGTGTCTTTACGTGAAAGTGCAGCCGAAGCGGCATTCAGATTGGCAATCTTATCATCAGGAAAGACGCTAACGGCTGTTTCAAATAATTCGATAAACTCCGGTGAACCATTTTTGTAAGTTAGAGCAACCAAATAAATTTCATTCAGACTCAAATTTTGTGGCCGACTATGAATCAGCACTTTTGCTTGTTCTATATTAAAATTCTGAACATCGTACTCTATTTTACAGATGCTTTACGCAGATGTGGGTAATACTCACGCAACATAAACCGATAAGGATTGCCATGTTTATATAACATCAACGATTTCTTGCGACTGGTATTCGTTCGGTAGTTTATTTCAACTGGTATGTGATCTATAATATGAAGAATTCCATCCTTTTCTGCCATGTCAGACCTTGCAACCATTTTACGTAGTCCTTCCCAGTTTTCGCCACCATATTCCACCTTGTATAATTCTTTAGAGAAAGGGAAACGAGGGAGAAGGTAATTAACAAGTGCCTTTGCACGTCCTTCGGAAAGCTGTTTGTTAAAAAGGACAGAACCCTCCGGTGAAGCATAACCAATGACTGATATTCCACGAATGGTAATGGCTGTATCATTTTTCACTTCGGCAAGCATGGAGGATATCTTTTTTAGTTCAATCGGATTATTCATATAGTCCGGTTTAATGTCGGTTTTTGATACGACAAAGTCCAGAAATGCTTCACATGACATCTCACGACTTTTGACTGGTTCAACTTTTGGCTGTACGTAACTAATATGTGGAGTGATTTGATAAGGGACGGGAAGTTTCTCCAAAGTAACAGCACTAAAAAGAGGAATAGCTGATAGTAACCTGCCTGGCCTGCAACAGCCCATCACTTCTTTCCTTACATTCAAATATGCATCCTTCATCCATGGCTCGAATGGAATTGTCAACGAGTACCGAATCTGTTCTTTTCCAGTCATTCCATACCCTTTTAATATGGAGTATGGAGCTTCTGACTGGTAAAAAGCATGTTCCTGCGTATTCATCAAAGCAAGTTTACGTTTCAGATTCTGATAGTTCTTACGACCTTTAATGGATATTTCCGGCAATTCCATCTGATGGTTTGCAGCAATCAATACTGGTATCAGTTCTATAGAATGATTGGAGCTGACTTGTATATTATCAAAGTTGTAAAGTATTTGAATATGTAATGAATCTCCCGCTTGCTGTAGTTCAAGAGCTGTTGGCTGTATAATTCCTGTATACCATTTCTTGGGATTTTCTTCTCCGTATGATAAAGAAGAAATGGTCAGGAATATGATTAACAGGTATAGGAATGATCTTAATTTTGTCATGGTTGTATTATTTTATAAGAAATATAAGTGAGATTGCAGCTTTAGTTGGTCCAAAATAATTGCGGTTTTCTGTTCCGACCTTTTCACCACAAGTCTTACACCGGAACTTGTCATAATGTAGCCGCACATATCCTGCACCTATATTTGCTTCAAGGCTCCAACGATTACTAAGAAGGAAGTGATAACCATACGAGATGCCTCCTCCTGCTCCCCATCCTTCATATCGGTAATGGCTGGAATTATCCCCGAATAAAAGTGGCAAATGATGACCGGCTATGTTATATTGTGTTCCTATTATGTGTATTCCCCCAAAATGTCCGCTAAATCTTTCACATGTCCAATAACGATATTCCATTGTACCGAGCCAGTGCACCAGTTTTTTATTTGAAGATGCTTTATTGGGTGTAAACCAGTTAAGTCCAGCGCCAAGTTCTATTGTAGTGCGTGGAGAAAGTCCCCACTCTACTCCCAAGTTAGGAGTACCTGAATATGCACCGTAGAACAGGTTTGTTTTTACTGCTACCTTTTGGGCCGAACATTTTAAAATGCTTCCCCAACATATCAAAAGTAGAATTGCTATATATTGTATTTTCATCAGATGCGTATATTGAATATTTTGCTTTTGCTTGCGTTAATAAATGATTATCGGGTGCGAAATTACAAAATAAATATATATTAAAGTAAAACGTTCTGAAATTGCACATGGATTCCGAAGTTTCGTTCAAAATAGTTCTATAAATCACTTAAATGAGGGTTAGATAACTATAAAAAGGACTTATCGGATAAACATTGTTAAATTATTATCCAACTTATTCAATTATCTTTTGTGACATACTGAACGTTTATACACGCGCAAAACAAACGATGTATAAGAATGATTATTTATATTTACATATTACTTGTAGTACTTCAACTATGCGTTTTGAAAGATCAGAATATTACAGCTAGTTTTGTTCCCGGATTTTAAGGGACCATCCGTTTCTTTAAAAGGAACAAGGCGTTCCTCGGTGAGAAACAGGTCGTTCCTTTAAAAGGAACGGCTCCTTGGTTTTAAACCAAAAAACAGTATCTATAATACACTGTATATCAATTTATTATAAAAAGAAGAATTCCGTCCCGATAACCATGGGAATATTCTCAATAAACCAAACGGAATTCACAGTCCAAAGGACTGTATATACATACTTTTTTATTACAAACTTAAAAAAAAATCCCATGGTTACAGTTACAATTAATATCAAGCCATATTTGGCTGGATATATGTATGTCCGATATCGACAAAGTTTAGAACCCGATCCAGAGAACCAGTCTCATTCTTCCTCTCCTTCTTCTTCCAAACGACTTATCCCTATCCATCTCTCCCACATTACTCCAGTTTATCACTTCCTTCATCAACTATCTGTCCCTCATCCGCAAAATACTTCATGGAAAGAAATTGGAAATATTTGCTTTGTACTGCCCAAACCGCGTAATGGGAAGAATCCGGAAGTCTATAATTATATCGGAAACGATAGTGCATTGATTATAGAAAAGGAAATAGAAACGGAGATGAAAGCGGAATTATATTCCTTTCTATTGGATAATAAGTTTAATAAAGGAGTGATGTTTAAAAAGTCAATAGAACAATTCGTAGAGCACTACGAAATGGTAGGACTGGTACAGGAAGAAACTCTGATGAGGGCATTTCAAAGATGGAGGAAGTTGGTGAAAGAAGAAAAAGCTATAAAGCTATAATGAAAGTATATTGATTTTGATTTAATATTCTATAAGGAAACGTGATATACTATGCTAATTGCACCTCTTACTATCGTGCTGATATAGGATGGGATATTTTTTTCTTTAAAAGCGGGAATGTATGTTATTAGACATAAAATAATATAATTTGCCTAATACATATCCTTATATCATAAAATAAACAGTATATTTGTGATAAAATCTCGAATAAAGCAATTAAGATATGATTATTCAATTCACAATAGGAAATTTTCTATCTTTCAAAGAACAGTCTACATTGTCATTAGTAGCATCAGCTTTGAAAGAAATACAGGTTCCGGCTGAAGATATAATCTTTAATGTAGGGACTTCCGGATTATCATTAATGAAGAGCGCGGTAGTCTATGGTGCTAATGCATCAGGTAAATCTAATTTTATAAAGGCACTGGAGTTCTTTAAGTGGTATGTGATAAATTCATCGAAGGATATTCAAGCAGGCGAACGTGTTAATATAGAAAGTTTCCGGTTAAACTCACTTACTGCGAACGAACCAAGTTATTTTGAAGCAATATTCTGTGATGAAGATAACCAATATCGTTATGGATTTGAAGCTGATAATTCATTGGTACATTCGGAATGGCTTTATCAAAAAGCCAATAAAAAGAGAGCTAAGGAAATTGAATTATTCTATCGGGAAAAAGATAATTTTGATATTCATACTAAGTTTGTCGTTGGTAAAGAACTTGCAGGTAAACGAATGGTAAGGGCAAATGCATTATTGCTTTCTGTTGCGGCACAATTCAATGATCCGACAGCAGTAGAGATAATGAAATGGTTGAATGATACCACTATTATTTCAGGTTCTAACGATGAAAAAATATGGAATACAGCAACTATCCAACTGGATGATATCAAAATGAAACAGAGAATTGTAGAGTTTTCCCGTTATGCTGATTTAGGTATTGAAAATATTGAAAAAATTGATAATGCTATTGTGAGTACACATACGCAATATGACGAGGAAGGTCATGAAGTCAAAACTATTACTTTCCCATTCAGGAAAAATGAATCGGAAGGTACAATAAAGTATTTTTCTCTGGCATACCCTATCATTGATGCTTTGGATAATGGAAAGCGTCTTATAATAGATGAATTTGACTCTAAAATGCATCCTCTTCTTACATGTAGAATTATTGCCTTGTTTAATTCAAAAGAAACAAATCCCCAAAATGCTCAATTAATTTTCACTACTCATGATACAAATTTGTTGAGTGCTAATATATTCCGGCGGGATCAGGTTTGGTTTACACAAAAAGACCGCTATGGTGCAACCGAACTTTATTCATTGGCAGAGTATAAAGTACGTAATGATGCTTCGTTTGAAAAAGATTATTTATCAGGAAAGTATGGAGCAATTCCAATTGTTGGAGATTTAACCCGCTTGTTTAATACCCAAGAAAATTAAACCATGACGGCTACAAAAAGGAAAAATATAAATCCGCGTATCGAAAGAAAGATAACCCGTATCAGTAGTGTACGTGAGGTGAAACAAACATTTCTGATTATTTGCGAAGGAGTTAATACCGAACCTGATTATTTCAACGCTTTTCGTTTGACTTCTGCCAATGTGAAGGCACTTGGTCAAGGTATGGGAACATTGGCATTAGTACACAAGGCTATCCATATAAAAGAGCAGGAAAAGCTAAAGGGACGAACATATAATCAGAATTGGGTGGTCTTTGATAAAGATGATTTTCCTGAAAATGATTTTAACTCTGCAATCCTATTGGCGCAACAAAATGGTTTTGAAGTGGCTTATAGTAACCAAGCTTTTGAATTTTGGTTTTTACTGCATTTTAATCTATACCAAGGGGCGTTGCATCGTTCCAGATATGAAAAAATGTTGAGCGCTTTGCTCGGATTTGCTTATACAAAGAAATCGGGTGTAAGTTCTAAAATGTTTAATACTTTGTTTTCTAAACAAGAACAAGCCATTAATCACGCTAAAACTATCATGAGACAATTTAATGGGAATAATCCGGCACAACAAGAATCTTCTACTACTGTTCATTTGTTGGTAAAAGAGTTGAATAAGTTCCTATAATATAAATCGGAAACATTTGATATTTTTTGTGTGGGTTGCTTAACCTTTTCTTATTTATCTTATTTCTCTCACAACATTATTTGCTGTCCTTTACAGCTTCCTCAATTCGAGATACAAATTGCGGATTGCTGGGACGTGCTGTAGTTCCGAAATCTACAATTTGCCCTTTTCTATTAATCAACAGATAATAGGGCATTCTATCTATTTTCCATTGTTTGCGAATTTTCTGTAAGTTCTCTTTTCCAAAATAATCAGATGCATAAATACATTCAATTCCCCGGTTTTTCAATGAATACTCATTCAGACATTCTTCCCATTCTTCCTTGGGTTCACTTACACATATGGAATATATGACCAGGTCTTTGGTGGAATACTTACTCCGCAATTGTTTCAAAGGTTCCATTTCTGCCAGGCATGGTGGACACCACCTAGCCCAAAAATCGAAATAGATCACTTTTCCGTGATGCTTCTCAAGTATATTATAGACGGGTTCCATGTAAGGCATAGATGTTTTTAGCTTTGAGTTTTCGTGAAACTCACCATATAATAAATTATTGGAAACTGGTTGCGGATTTTCCAGGTAAGATTTAGTCTGATTATATATCTGCATCACTTGTGCACGCAAATGCGGCATTTTTACGATCGAATCAAACTGTGTATGCCTCGTTGTTAAAGCAAGTGTATCATTTGCATTCAAAGAGCCAACTGCCATTTAGTATATATATACTGGTTCAGTTCATTCTCTCCTACTGCCGACATAATCTCTTCTACAGATGGATTTTTTTTATCTTTGTATGTTATCCCATAAGCTATATAGCGTTCTACTTCATCGGCAATATCATATAAACGTGCCGAAAGAATCCCTTTATTATAAAGTTTATTGATTGCAGGCAGAAGTTTATGATACCGATCCATTTCTTTTCTCGTTTTAAACTGGCATTGGTTACCATAGGATAACAAAGCGTAATAATAATCCTGTTTCAGTAACTCTTCAGTAAATAACGTAACATCTTCCATTGGCTTATACTTCGTCAGATACTCGTTTCTTCGCTCCAAACGAAAGTCATATTCCTTCTTTAATTCAGCCTCAAAATCCTTAATATTCAAATTCGGGTTTATACTATAATTCTGTATGTAATAGTAGGCGCTTTCTGTAAATGCCAGTATTTCTTGATTCAGTTTTTCTGCATCACCTGTTACTTTGGGATGAAAAAGATCTTTGAAGTCTATTTCCACATGTATGCTATCTCCCGGGTGGATATACAAATGTTCTGCATAATTGCGAATGGAAACTTCTCTTAATTTTGCATAAACCGGAAAGCGGAATGAAAATGAGCCATCTTCTTGTATGGGGGTACGATATTGATTTTCCATTTTCCAAAAAAATGGAATGATGAGAGTTAATTCCCTTTCTTGAGGATAAAAGTCCCGGTTCAACACTTTTCCTGTGATAACAGCTTCTTTAATATATTCTTTTGCTAACGGATAACTTTCTTCTGTCTGTACAGATGATTCGAATTGAGATTTTGCCCGGTCTTTTTGCCCGCATCCGGCTAATAACAAAGAGGTTATTATCAGAAAGGAATAATAGTGTTTCATCGTGCCTGAATATTAGAAAGTTTGCAAATCTAAACAAATAAGAGTTCTTGCTCCTAAATATATGAAATTAATTTTAGGGGCAAAAACTCTTGATAGACAATTCGTCTCAATTTTAAATCTTTTACAATATATACATTTAATTTGCGAGATAAACAGACAAAGCTATAACCAGCGCACAAACTTCCTGATATACCAGTTCTTCACGATCTGCGTCAAAATGCAATAAGAGAGCAAAATTCCAACCAACCAAGGGAAATAGCTCAAAGGAAGAGCTGTCAATCCGATGGAACGCCCGAAAGCGGTAAAAGGAATAAGAATACCTATCGCCATGATTAAGAAGGTCAGTCCCATCACAGGCCATGTGGCACGGCTTTGTATGAACGGTATCTTGCGGGTACGTATCATGTGGACAATCAATGTCTGTGATAACAAACCTTCCACAAACCATCCGGTTTGAAACAGTGTCTGGTGTTCGGGGCTGTTGCAGCTAAATACGTACCACATGACCAGATACGTGATAATATCAAAGATAGAACTGATGGGACCTACATAAATCATAAAACGACTTAGATCGGACGCATCCCATTTACGGGGTTTCTTTAGGAACTCCGGGTCCATACGGTCAAAAGGAATGGTGGTCTGCGATATGTCATACAACAGGTTCTGGATCAATAGATGTATCGGCATCATGGGCAGAAACGGCAGGAATGCACTGGCAAACATCACACTGAACATATTCCCAAAATTGGAACTGGCAGTCATCTTTATGTACTTATTGATATTGCCGAATGTCTTTCTTCCTTCGAGCACTCCGTCTTCCAATACCATCAAATCTTTTTCCAACAAGATAATATCTGCGCTTTCTTTGGCTATATCCACAGCAGAATCGACTGATATACCAATGTCCGACTGACGCAATGCACCTGCATCATTAATTCCATCTCCCAAGAACCCTACCGTATTGCCTTGCTCCTGCAACAGAGAGATGATTTGCGTCTTTTGTAATGGAGTCAGTTTTGAGAATAAAGTGGTATCCTTTACCGCTTTTTTCAATGTTGTTTCGTCCATATTCTCTATTTCTATCCCGGTAAGAAAATGACTGGTATCAATTCCTACCTGTCGGGCAATCGCTTTCACTACGACATCATTATCTCCCGATAGAATTTTCACTGCTACTCCATGCGCATATAACTGTTCAATGGCTTCGGCAGCAGAAGGTTTCGGAGGATCAAGAAAAGCAAGATACCCGATCAGTACCATTTCTTTTTCATCTTCAATGGCAAAATTACAATCTTTCTCGATAAAACTTTTCTGGGAAACTGCCAATACTCTCATTCCCTGCTGATTCATTTCTTCACTAATCATCTGTGCTTTGATTTTCAAGGCATCAGTCAAGGGATGAATCTGCCCGTTGAACTCGGCATAGGAACAGACATCGAGAACCTCTTCTACCGCTCCTTTGGTGATGATTTGCCGCTTTCCCTGCCTGTCTTCTATTACAACAGACATTCTTCTGCGCGTAAAGTCGAAAGGTATTTCATCCACTTTAGTGTAGTCATCCTTCAAATGTTCCAGACTCAAATCTCTTACATGAGAAAGAATCGCTTTATCCATCAGGTTCCTTAAACCGGTTTGGAAATAACTGTTAAAGTAAGCATGACGGAGAATACGTTTACTGTTATCGTCACTGCCATCTGCATTGATATATTTCTCCAATACGATTTTATCGCAGGTCAATGTACCGGTTTTGTCAGTGCAGAGTATGTCCATCGCTCCAAAATTCTGAATGGCATTGAGATTCTTTACGATTGTTTTCTTTTTGGACATGGCTATCGCTCCTTTAGAAAGGTTGGCAGTCACAATCATCGGTAACATTTCTGGAGTAAGGCCAACCGCAACGGATATGGCGAATATGAAAGCTTCAAACCAATCCCCTTTCGTAAAGCCATTTACGAAAAACACAAATGGAACCATAACCAGCATGAAACGAATCAATAAGAAGCTAACCTTGCTAATGCCTTTGTCAAAAGCTGTAGTGGCACGATGCCCGACCAGGCTCTTTGCAATAGTACCCAGATAGGTTTTGTTCCCCGTTTCAAAAACGATTCCTTTTGCCGCACCACTTATCACATTGGAACCCATATAACAAATATTGTCCAACTCGATGACACTTCCTTTCCGAAACTGTTGTCCCCGTACCTCCGGAAACTTTTCTATCGGTTCGGACTCTCCTGTCAATGAAGCCTGACTGATGAACAGGTCTTTCGAATCGATGATCCGAATATCAGCAGGAACCATGTCCCCGGCTGCCAAATACACGATATCTCCCGGAACGAGTTCCGTAATTTCGATCTCTTCTTCATGCTCTCCCGCACGTTTGGCAAGACATGTGTTTTTTACCATTTTCATTAAAGAATCCGTAGCCTCACTTGCTCGCCATTCCTGCCAAAAACGCAGAATAGCACTGAACAGCACCATGGATGAGATGATGATGACTCCCGTCCATTCCTGCTCTCCGGGATCGGCCATCAATACATCCAAAAATAAGGATATAATGGCGAGCCCGGTCAGAACGCCAATGAAAGGATTGATAAACGTTTTGATAAATAGGATAAACGGATTCTTTTTCTGTTCATGTACCACTTCGTTTCTTCCATAAACGGATTGTCGCTCCTGCACTTCTCCCAACGTTAATCCAAGCTTTGTTGTCTGTAAGTATGAATAGATTGACTTACCGGGTTGTGTGGCAACCAAAAAGACTTTCTCTGAATTGAATATGTACTGTGATGAACGCAGTTTTTTCTTCCATACCATACTCTCTAATTTTTTTAAGTTACTAACTGCATTTGTTAATTCGATGCAAAAGTAAGGAAGACTTCACCGGGAAGCTGTTAGAGAATGATTAGAGTGGTATTAGAAAGCTATTAGAATTTCTTAAATATGCGGAAGTTTCACCACAAAAGTAGTGCCCTCATCCTTATGGGAAGATACGGTCAGTTCGCCTTTGTGAAGGTGGATAATCTTCTGTGTCAAGGCCATGCCTATACCATTTCCAGGAGCAATATGTTTGTTCTCTCCACGATAAAACAGTTTAAACAGGTTTTCTTTATCCGTATCAGACATACCTACACCGTTATCAGACAAACGAATGATTGCCCATTGCTCCCAATAGGCGATCAGGACTGATGAAGCCCGGTTGGAAGAGTACTTGCAGTTATTTTCTATCAGATTCACAAAAGCGGTGGTCAGTAAATAGCTGTTTCCGATTATTGTCAGCACATTATCTTCTTCGGCTTCCTGCTCAAATACTAATTCGATGTGATAATCCGGATGAGCTTTTAGTACCAGCTCTCTGGCGTCCAGCAACAGTTCGTCCAGACGGACTTCTTCCATAGTTATCTGTTCCGACTGATAGTCAGCTTTTGCCAGATTCAATAATCCGTCGATCAGATTAACAATCCGACGCGAATCTTGCAGTGCATTGCCGATAGCCATCTGATATTGTTCGGAGCTCCGTTCTTTCAATAAAGCTAAATCCAATTCGGCTGTAAGAGCTGCCATGGGGGTACGCAATTCATGAGATACATTACTGACGAACATCTTTTGTGAATTGAAAGACTTTTCCAGGCGTTCCAACAATGCATTGAATGTCGTACTCAATTCTCCCAGTTCATCCTGTTCATTTTTTACGGGTAATCTTTTATCAATATGCGATGCTGTGATTTTCTCCGCTTCTTTCACTATATTACGTATCGGTTTTAAAGTGCTTCGAGAAAGGATATACCCCACAACCACCAATACGCTCAATCCACCGATAAATAGGAGAATAAGCATATTTCTTAGCGCATCTCGGTTGGCGTATCCGTAACCGTCGTAGGCTGCGGCGGTAACCACATAGTCTTTGCCCTCAAACGGATACACCAGTCCTATAGCCTGATATTCGTCCACATAGAAATTGATATTCTTTCGCTTCAGGATACGTTTTATCATCTCCGGCGTTTCTTTAACAATATCGTTTTGCAGAGCATCGTGATATAATATTTTAAAATCTGTTGTATAGACGGCAACCTCTACTTCATTAATAAACTTCTGATTATTCAGGTAAATAGACTGCATGGTTTTGGCATCTACTTGATCCTTAAGGAATAAATGTGCTTTGGTTATAGCTTCACTTTGAAGATTACGAAAGAAAGCATTGCTACGTGAATGTTCACTTACATAGTAGACAGCCATCACAAATACGAAGAATACCGCAGCTGTAAGCCCTGCATATTGTAGAGTCAACGTTGTCCTGATCTTCATATTTTATCAGTCAGTATGAAACCCATTCCGGCTTTGGTATGAATAAGTTTCGGTTCAAAATCCCGGTCTATCTTTTTGCGAAGATAGTTGATATATACATCTATGAAATTCGTTCCTGTATCAAAATGGGTGTTCCATACTTTCTCCGCTATTTCAACCCTGCTCAATACTCTTTCGGCATTTTCTACCATATATAACAACAGGTTGTATTCTTTAGGAGAAAGTTTAATGGATATACCATTCCGTTCTACGTCTTTCCGTTGAAGATCAATACGCAAATCTGCATAGACAAGTTCCTGCGGTAATTCCTGCGCATTACCTGTCACACGTTTCAACAGCACTTTGATTCTGGCATTTAACTCTCTGAAATCAAAAGGTTTCACCATGTAATCGTCTGCACCGGCATCGAAACCGTCCAGTTTATCGTTCGTTGATCCTAATGCCGTCAACATCAATATAGGGATATTGGGATTGGTTTTGCGAATTTCTTTCGCTAGTTCAAATCCGTCCATCTTAGGCAGAACGATGTCGGATATGACCAGATCGAATGTATGCGTCTGAAAAAGCCGTAAGCCCATCAGTCCGTCATAAGCCACCATTGTCTGATAGCCATTTTCCTCCAGTCCGTTCATCAGCAAACTTGCAACCCGGGGTTCATCTTCTATAATTAGTATTGTGTACATAGGAAAGAATTCATTAATCTGAATGTATAAAACGAAACAAAAATAATGATTATTCCCCACTTATAGCCTTTTTCCTTGAAAAATCGGTGAGAAGGCCAAATAAAAAAGGTACCCAACGCAATGTGGATACCTTTATATGATTCATTTACATAAACCGGAAAATGACTCGTCCGGTTTGTGGACCATTTACCCATTTCGGTTGTGAAGAGGGACCACACAAATCGGTGGAGTTTACTTTATTACGTACCGGAGGAATCACGTTCAGGACAGAGATTCCGCTTTCGGGAAGAGTATAAAGCAAACGGTCGCGGCCATCACGAGGCTGATATACTCCGATATATGCGTCGGGAGTTTCGTTTGTCAGGCTGATAGTGCCTTCTTTCGTTTGGATATTCATCCAGGAAACATCACCAAAGTATCCTTTGAATTCGGGATATGTGAAAGTCTCACCCGGAATAGGATCGTTATAGTCGTTTTCCCAAACATCGTATTGTGTTCCGTGAATACGGTTTTGCCATACACGGTAAGGTCCGGCACCCAGCCAGCGTTTGCTGATTACCTGATCTTCAGGATAGTCGAAACGAATACCCATCAAGTCTACGACACCGGAGAAATTATAGGTGTAATCCAAAGCCAGTTCCCCACTCGGGTTAATTGTCCATTGGGTCTTATCCAGGTTGCCCAGTTTATAATTGGCGGTAACAACCAGATTACCTCCGTCTTCTTTCACATCCAGTTTCGTAAATACGGCAGCATCGGGGAATTCGCTGTATGTGCGGTCTTTTTCTTTTGCTTTCTCATCATCATGGTTATAGAACTGATCCAATGAGCGGTCTGCACGACGGGCTCCGATGAAACGGGGGCCATTGGCGAAACTAATCTTACGGTTATCTACAGATACTCCTTTTAGTTGTCCGTCTTTCTTTGAGAAGATAAACGTACGCTTATTCGCTTTCACAGTAAGCTCATTTTCTGTCTCTGTATAAGCAGGACGACTGGACAAGGGAGAAAGCTGTTCTGTCTGCTGATTCAGTTGGTTGACCGGGAAAGTCCAGCGCCAAAGTTCATGGCCGTATGGATCGATTGCTGTCAGGAAGAGGGCGTCTGCATTGGGGAGGATATTTGTTTTTATATCCAAAATGCCTGCCGAATGAGCAACCACGTCACTGCCTTGCACTTCACCCTCTTTCAACACTTGAATAGCAGCATTGGAAGCATCTGTTGCCAGCGGGAATTTTACTTGCTTCCAAAGGAAACGGCAAGTATTCAGATTCAGATAATCGTAACGGTTTTCTACGGAGAATTTGCCATCAAATTGCTTGTTGATAGAAGTATTCATGATTTGCACCGGACTCCATAACTGCTTGATAGTGTAGTAGCTACCTTCCTTTTCGTGATGTGGTCCTACAATACCGTCTGCTCCAAAGTTTCCTTGGTTATCGATGAATCCATCCATATCCACACGCTTCACACCTTCGTCTGCCAATACCCAAAGGAAGCCACCGATACAACGGGGATGCTTGCGCATCATTTCCCAATAATCGTATAATCCGGCACCATGGCCGCCATCGTATAAACCATGCAAGAATTCCGTAGGCATAAAGATTTCCGGTAAGCGCATGTAGTTCTGGCTTTCTCCGTAAGAGCGGTAATGCATGGTTTCAAAACCGGAGAAATTACCTTGCGGGTGAATAACCGGACGTTTCTGCGGATCGTATTTATGAAACTCTCCATCCAGTTCGGTATTCCATCCTTTTTCATTACCATTACTCCACCAAATAATAGACGGATGATTCACGTCACGTTCTATCATGCCTTCAATCAGACGTACTCCGGTGGGGGTATCATACTTGCCATGCCAGCCTCCCAATTCATCCATCACATAAAGTCCGAGAGAATCACAGGCTTCCAAAAATTCCGGGTCAGCCGGATAGTGGCTCAAACGGACAGAATTCATATTCATGCCTTTCATCAAAAGAACATCTTCGATATTCTTCTCTTTACTCAACGTACGGCCACTTTCAGGACGGAAACTATGGCGATTGACACCACGTACATTGATACGTACTCCGTTTATATAAAGTCCGTCGCTTTCGCGTACTTCAATTGTGCGGAAACCAAAATTTTCTGTTTCACTATGCAAAACCTTACCGGTCTTATCCAATAGAGAGAATTGCGCTTTATAAAGATTCGGAGTTTCCGCTGTCCATAATGCGGGGTTAGATACATTCAGTTGCAGGGAAGTCCAGTCGCCTCCTGCTTTTACGGGTACGGTGGTTTCCGTTATCTTTTTCCCTTTTTTATCTAAAATCTGTGTACGGATGCTCATTCCGTCATTAGAGATATTTGTGTAACAGTTGGCTCGGAAAGTTCCATCCATCTTTGCGTCAATGGCAATGTGCCGCAGGTTTACGGCTGGTTTCACCTCCAGGAATACCGGACGGAAGATACCGCCGAAATTCCAATAATCAGCACGACGTTCGGCAAGGTTCACACTGGCATTTTCACTCTCTTTGGCAACAGTGACTTCCAATAAATTCTTTTTGCCATATTTCAGGAAATCCGTGACGTTGTATGAAAAACGATAGAAGGCTCCCTGATGTTTGGAACCCACTTTGCGTCCGTTCACTTTTACTTCCGTATCTGTCATTGAAGCTTCGAATACAAGATTGACCTGTTTACCGCGAAACTTTTCCGGAACTTCAAACTCGTACTTATACATACCTTTTTCATCGGCAACGCTTCAGGAAATGGCTTTCCATAGAAAGTGATCCCATACTGATAAGTGCCGAAGCCTTGCAATTCCCAACAGGAAGGTACGCCGATTTTCGTCCATTTGCCGGAATTGCGTCCGTTGGTACAAAAGAAGTCCCATTCAACCATATCGTCGCATCCGTGACCGGAGAGATATTGCCTTTCCGTTTGTGGAAGGTTTTGAGCAGCCAGGGTAGTTGCCAACGCCAAGGTTGATAATAAAGTGGTTACTTTTTTCATTGTTACTTTTATTATTGTGTTAGTTATTTATTGCTATTATTGTTTACTACTGATACGGAGATGCAACGTATGTTCTTTTTTCTCTATGGCATATTTCTTCAATACACCCGGTCCGCAACTACTGTTTCCTAATCCAAGTACGGCAGCATCCATACTAAGAATAACTTCTGCACGTGGTTTTAAATCGCAATCGTGAGTTTCTTCATAGATGTCTTGTACGGTGTAATGCAGGGCAGATGCAGAAAATGCGTTTTCTACCGCGTCAACACGAATGCCTTTATTCTGTTTGTCGGTCAAGGTAAGATAATGCACTTCTTCTTTGTTTCCACTGTCCTGCGGACGTGGATAATGTACGTATTGGTCTGCAACGCTCCTTTCCAAAGCCCTATCATAGCAGATGTTTTGCGGTCAGGATAGTTATCCTGTGGTCCTCTGCCATACCAGGTAAATGTATCATAAGCAGGCGCCAGACAGAATGCGATTCCTAAACGGGGAATTTCAGGAAGAACTCCTTGTGGCAAGAAAGTTGTTTTCAGATCAATCGTTCCATCTGAAAAGACCGTATAGACAGAAGTCGTCACCACTTTTCCTTCTTTATATAAATTACTTGTTTGAATCCGGACAATGACCGCCCCGTCTGCACGTTTTTTATGGTGGAAAGATTCCAAATTTATCTGCGGATGATCCATTCCATGCAATTTCCAGTCTTTAGCCAACCAGTTTCCGAAGCTCTTGTCATTATCTGTCGGAGCACGGAAAACTTGAGTGACAGGCTGAACCGGAAAATCATCGGAGTGAGTCAGCATTTCTTTGCCCTTATATATAAGGGAAGTCATACTTCCGTTCACTTTCTTTTCCCACTGAACAGAAAAACTGCGCCCGCTAATCAATAAAGAATTATCGTCCTCTTTCACCTGAAGCGCTCCTTTATTAATCAGATCGGCAGAAGCTAAATCTCCTTTCTGTAAGCAGAATTGTTCCCAGGCCACTTCATGTCCTGCCTTTGCCCAAAGAGCATCCGATTTCAAAACAATGCTTACTTTCAGCTGGTAATCGGAAAGAGTTTTCTCCGTTTTTTTATTGGTCTTACTAACTTTCTCATTTTTATTACTCAAAGAATAAATATCTTTTGATGATCGGAAAGCCGGCAAATCAATTGTTTTACTTTCGCCTGGAGTTATTTCTGGCAATGTTATTTCTCCCCGTTCTTTCTCCTTACCATCCACTGATAATGTCCACAGACAACGATAAAGTGATAAATCAATATGATGATTCCGGTTGGTTACTCTCAACTCTCCATTCTCAACTCTCAACTCAACCGGTGCATATACTTTTTTTACCTCCCAATATTTAGGCGTAGTTTCACGGTCACTCATCAGTAATCCATTAAAGCAGAAAGCTTTTAAATTCGGCTTATCGCCAAAGTCACCGCCGTAAGCCACCATGGTACGGCCATCGGGTAATGTCTTGTAGATCCCTGATCTACCCAATCCCATATAAAACCACCCAGCATACGGGGATTGCTATATATCTCATCCCAATATTCCTTGAAATTTCCTAATGCATTCCCCATGGAATGTGCATATTCACTCGTCATTACCGGACGGTCGTCATTGGTACGCTCCGCAATCTCCAGCAACCGCTCCCAACGTGCATTTTCAGCGCGTTCCTTGTCCTCTCCCTCTGCAATGCCGGGATTTAAGTATTCCTGTTTCACCCGGGTATAAAAGCGGCTGATAACATCGACCGTCTTCGGGTCAGGATTTCCGTCCACTCCCTGCGCCCCCTCATAGTGTACAGGACGAGTGGGATCGAAATCATGCAGCCATGCCGAAATAGCAGCGAAGTTCGGTCCATAACCGCTTTCGTTTCCCATGCTCCACATTACAATACATGGATAATTCTTATCACGTTCCGCCATACGGACCGCACGGTCCATAAATGCTGCATGCCAGTCGGGGGTACTTGCGAGTGTTCCACGCAATCCGTGTTCTTCTATATCCGCTTCGTCCATCACGTACAATCCCAAGCTGTCGCATAGCTCGTACCAACGGCTTACATTCGGGTAATGACTGGTGCGCACAGCATTTATATTTGCCTGCTTCATTAAAAGAATATCCTGAAGCATCCGTTCTTCGCTCATGACACGTGCCGTCCGTGGATCATGTTCGTGGCGGTTCACTCCACGAAAACGAACCGGATTACCGTTCACTAACAGTTGTCCTTTTTTGATTTCTACAGAGCGGAAGCCCACGGCCTGTTCTATCTGTTCTACGACTTTTCCTTTTCCATTTTGGAGAGTTAAGTGTAATTTATAAAGACAGGGTGTTTCTGCCGTCCATCTTTCCGGCGATTTTATAATGGCTGACAAACGTCCCATCTTACGCGGGCCACGCTGCGGATACCATTCATTCATCCGGCTTGCTTTATGCTCCAAATCAAGAATATCTTCCACATTGCCTTTCAATGTGGCAACTTCTTTGCCTGAAGCATCCTTTAATACTCCCTGTAAGACATACCCTTTTCCGGTCATCCCTCGATATACACTGAATTGCGGATCAATCTGCAAAATAAAGTCTTCATAATCACCAGCAGATGCGGGAAGAGTGCGTACCGCATAATCACGGACATGAATATCCGGCGTATGTATCAGATGAATACTACGATGAATACCACCAAAACGCCAGAAATCCTGATCTTCCAGATAAGAGCCGTCACTATATCGGTAGACTTCTAGTGAAATCTGATTTTCTCCGGATTTCAGATACTTCGTGACATTAAATTCGCTCGGTTCCATACTGCCTTGGCTATACCCTACCCGTTTGCCATTGATCCAAACATAAAAGGCGCTCATTACGCCCTCAAACCGTAGAAAAGTCTGTCCATTCGCTTCCCATCCGGCCGGCAAGACAAAGGTACGCCGATATTGCCCTACCGGGTTTCGTTCTTTATACGTGGTATAGTCAGTTTTCGGTTCTCCCATCACCCGTGGAGGATCTATTTTAAACGGATAGCCTGCTGAAACATAGATAGGCGTGCCATATCCGTTCACTTCCCAATTGGCGGGAACAGGAAAATCCGTCCAATCTTTATCATTAAAATTTGTTTGATAGAAATTCACGACTCTTTCATTGGGAACGGGAGTCCAACGGAATTTCCAGGTTCCGTCTAAAGAGATTGAGCCGTCTCCTTTCTGTACAGAGAAAGGGGTAAAAGCGGCTCTTGCCGGTTCACGATTGATCTGGAGAACATGATGATTCTCCCAATCATGCATTGTTTGTGCCTGTGTAGGACTTACAAACAATGCGCCAAGCAGTAAAGTATATATTTTCATTCGTTCTTTTTTCTTCATATCAAGTAGACGGACGAAAGGGTATTTTGTACCCCTTTCTTTTACAGAAATATTAAAGAACAATAAAAGGAGTAACACTCTATGAAGAAAATCTTTACCTTGTGGCGTATAATTACTTCTAATATTATGATGATGAAAAAACTACTATTTAGCAGCTTCTTTTTATTAGGCAGTCTCGTTTCACAAGCACAACACGAGTACACAATTAAAGGTGAGGTAAAAGGAGTGAAAGACGGAACTCATGTTTCCTTATTTTTGACGGATGGACGCGTAGGAAGCATAGTTGGTACGGATACGATACGTAATGGAACTTTCTTTTTCAAGCGAAATGCAGGAGAAAGCGGTATGGATCAACTGTCTCTCATGTGTCGCGATACAGATTTCCCTCCAATGTCGTTAGATATTTATGCAACTCCGGGCGCAAAAATAAAAGTAACGGGCACAAACCCTCTGATTTATACATGGAGGGTAGATAGTCCGGTAAAAGAACAACAAGAACATAATAGATTCATTGAGGATTCCCGTGACTTATGGGACGAATTTCAACGCTTGGCTATCAAAGAAAGAAGTATGCGTTCAGCTCAGAAACCGAACGAAAAGCACTTCGAACAAAGAGTGATAGTATATCTTCCATTATTAATCAACGGGAATTAAAGTTGATGAAGGAACTCCCTATTTCTAATGTCTGGATGGAAAAATTGCTCCGTTTGAGTATGTCATTGAAGTACAATCCAAAGTTTACCAATAAGGAAGAAATACTGGCTTTGTATGACAGATTAAACGAAGAACAGAAAGCTTCCATTGAAGGACAAGAAATCAGGGTTAATCTCTTCCCTCCTAAAACGGTGAAAGAAGGAGATGACATGGCAGATGCCGATCTTTTTGATTTAGATGGAAAGGTGCATCATTTGGCTGATTTCAAAGGAAAATATATGTTACTTGATTTCTGGAGCAGCGGTTGTGGTCCCTGCATCATGCTTTGCCCGAAATGAAAGAGATTCAAGAGCAATATAAAGACCGACTCACCATCATCAGTTTGAGTTCAGATACGCAAACTAGATGGAAAGCTGCTTCTGCACAACATGAAATGACTTGGCAAAACTTAAGCGACTTGAAACAGACTGCAGGACTATATGCTGTGTATGACGTCAACGGTATTCCGAATTATGTTCTTATCTCTCCCGAGGCAAAATCGTGAAAATGTGGTCGGGCTATGGTAAAGGCAGCTTGAAATTAAAGATGCGTAGATATTTGGATGCACCAAAGCGTGAAATGAGTATCACCGGGGACACCAATAGAAAAGTCGTTAATCATCCGAGTTTTGAATCAACCAATACTGATATTCTTGAAGTGAAGCAGGTAGAATTGACTGATACAGCCACTATCGTTCATTTTTATGCATATTACATACCCAAATACTGGATACAAGTAAGTGTAAATGCCAAACTAGTAGACGAGCAAGGTGCATCATACACATTACAAAAAGCTGACGGCATTACTCCCGGTAAGCATTTCTTTCTGCCTGAAAGCGGAGAAGCCGAATTTTCCCTAACTTTCAAACCATTACCTCTCAAAACTAAATCATTCAATTTCACAGAAGGAACAGCCAAAAACGATTGGCAAATAAATGGGATAAAGCTTACTAGATAAAGAAAAAGAAATGTGCCAAAATAAAATCATAAAGGAGTTTTGGCACATTCTCTCTATTAATATTTGAATATCGAATATTAAAATAAGAATATTGTATTAACATTAAATATCTTGCAATTTAAAATAACCGTATAAATCGCTCAAAAAGAGCTGTAAATATGTTATAATCTTCACAGAAATGGTTTTCTTTGTTATAAGATATGTCTCATATATCTTATATTCAGTACAAAACAATAAAAGAAATGGAAGATTACAAACAGACACTCTATAACGATGAATTATTAAACATTTTACCCGACGGAGTGATTATATTTGATACAAATGGAGAAGTTATACAACTCAATCAGCAGGCTTTTGCAGAACTGCATGTTCATCCGTCGGTCAATGATATGCTTCCCTTTCCTACCAATCGTTTATTTAAACTGCTAAATAAAAAGGAAGATATACTTTCGACTATTCTGGAAAAGATTCGTCAGGGAGAAAATACGTATTCATTACCTGAACATACCTTCATGCAAGAACAGGCTGATTACACACAATTTCCCGTAAGAGGAGAATTTGCAACGATCAGGGATAGAACTAATTTAAACAAGATCTTATTCTTTTTCCGCAATATTACAGTAGAGCTTACACAAGAATATATTCTGAATACAGCTTTGCAAAGAACCAGAATCTATCCATGGTATTATGATATAAGCCGGAGTGAATTTACTCTTGACGATCGTTATTTTGAACATTTAGGTATTCCGGCCGGAGAAAATAATACTTTGACAATGGAGGAATATGTGGATATGATTCATCCGGACGACCGGAAAACTATGCTGACGCCTTTGTTATACAACTTAATGGTAATACAACTTTTGACAAAACAGTTCCATTCCGTTTGCGCCGGGGGGATGGTACTTGGGAATGGTTGAAGGGCAGTCAACTTATATTGCAAACATATCCGGCCATCCCTATCGGTTAGTGGGAATCTGCTTGAGTATTCAGGAATATAAAGACATAGAAAACACCTTAATCGAGGCACGTAAAAAAGCAGAAGAAAGCGATCGTCTTAAAATGGCGTTTTTAGCCAATATGAGTCATGAAATCCGTACACCGCTGAATGCAATAGTCGGCTTTTCTGATGTTATAGGTTCTACTTATGATGAGTTAAGTGAAGAGGAACGTGCCGATTTCGTGCGACTAATCAGCATCAATAGCGAACATTTAGTACGATTGATTGACGACATACTTGATTTGTCCAAGATTGAATCAAATACGATTAAATTTACGTTCTCCGACTGTTCCCTTAACTCTTTAATGATAGACATAGAGAAAGAACAGGCAATGAAACCTATTTCCGAAATTGAAATAAGGTCATTATTACCGGATGAAGATGTTTATATCAACACAGATATTACACGCCTGAAACAAGTAATATGCAATTTCATTAATAATGCCCGGAAATTCACCCAAAAAGGATATATTCATTTTGGGTATACGCTTGATAACAGAGATGCGGATTCAGTACAAATATTTGTAGAAGATACCGGTTCGGGAATTCCGCAAGAATGTTTGAATGAAATCTTTGATCGTTTCTACAAAGTAGATACCTTTAAACAGGGAACCGGCTTAGGACTTTCTATCTGCAAAACGATTGTAGAACACCTGCAAGGAGATATCTCCGTTAAATCAGAGATTGGGAAAGGTAGCTGTTTTACCGTTAAATTACCATTTGATAGAAAAACAGATGATTAGCGTCCTCTATATTCTTGAGGAGTAATGCCAGTGTGTTGCTTGAAAAACTTATTGAAGAACGAGATATTATTAAATCCTAAAGATAAAGCAATATTTTTCACAGGCTCATCGGCCGATTTTAAACGGGATTTAGCTTCCATCAAAATAATGGAAGCAATCACCTCTAACGGAGTATTTCCTGCCGCCTTTTTAATCGTTGAACAAAAATGGGGTAAACTTAGTCCCAACTCATTGGCATAGAAAGAGGCGCCATGATGAACTGTATAATGCTTCATGGCCAATTGCAAAAACTCCTGATAAATCTCATACTTTCTTGATTGAGAAGATAAATACCAATTATTCTGTAACTTATAAATTTCGGTTGCTCCTTGAATGAACATGGTAAGAACTGCTTTCACTATCTCTTTATTTTCCCGTGTCCTAAACGAAGCGTATGAGAGAATAGATGATTCATAAAACATTTTATAACTACATGCCTGAAGTGGAGATAAAGCAACTATCGGATTCTCCATAATTACCGGAAGAAGGTGCTGGGTAGCTTTCATCAGATTTATACTTTCTATAAAATGAGATGAAAAGCCGGCATAATAAATCTGGATATCGGATGAGAATGTGTGCACCTCTAATATGCAATTAGGCGGCAAGGTAATTAAATCATTTTCACTGATATGATGGGCATTGCTATTGATCGTTACCTGCATAGTGCCTTTTATACAAAGAATAAATAAGCCGGATTCAATCTTACATGGAAAATTCTTATAGCTCTTCAGTAAATCTTTTGCGAACCCCTCTCCTACAATATAATCAACCGGCAAATCATACTTTGATATATCACTTTCCATTAGTGTTCTTTTTGTTTATCCTCAAAGATAGAGATTATTTAATTCCTATCTTTTAAATAATTAAAATCGGAACATTGAATCATAAAAAAATAACATCTTTATTCTATTTCTAAGAAAATGATCCGAATATAAAGAAACGGGATGCGGAAAGTTTACCTTCTCCGTATCCCGTTTCTATTGAAATCAATTGATAGAAAGATTTATTGAATATCTAGTGCGTCAAAAGCAATTCCGTCCATATTTTCTGCCAAAAGTAATACTTTGTAATGTCCGGCATTAATAAAGGTCCCGGTGGTGGTGCTCATCATCTTCCATTTATCCGGTGTTTCCGGGAAGTTCAATACGTCCTCTTTCAATACTACTCCTTTTGAATCAATGAATTTCATCAAGACAGGTATTGGCTTTCCGGTAGTGTTCATATATTTAAAGCGAAGCGCGTACACTTGCGCCAACCCGGTAGAAACATTCCATTCAATACTGTTGCCTTTTCCTTTACCAAAAAACACTCCCATCTGTTTGCGATGTTCTTTCTTTTGGAATTTGCCTTTCAGCACAGCTGTTTCCGCTTCGTATGATATACTGACACGAGCATTCTTGTCTTCCGGAAGTAACCCTTTCGGAGTCTTTTCCATCACTTCTTTATCCGCCTTTTCCCAACTCCAGCCGGACGCAGGGAATACTGTCGGTTTCAGTTCCTGATCTGTGCTGGCAATAGCAATGCCCGAAATCAAGGCTTGTCCTGCTTTCACTTCCGGGAAATGAATTTTCAACATTCCACCCTTCACTGTGGCATATACTACTTTCTTACAAACTCCGTCGTGACCGCTTTCAGCCCAAATATCCAAGTCGTCTAATACAACAGAATCATTCACGGCAACATCGAATATACGCAATCCTTCACAGTCGGTAGAAGCGCTTCCGCCCGTACCATGCCACGGCTCTGTGAAATACAGTTCAATACGATATGTTCCGTCTGCCACAGGGAAACGATATTCCAGCTGATGACGTCCGAAGCGGAAATGTTGGAATAACGTCCAGTCACGAGTGCCACGAATCGGATCATTGGTGGTACGTTGACTGGCAAGATAAGGATTCAGATCCTTGAAATTCTCCGCCCATGAACGGGAATAATTCGTATTGTCCTGCAACCAGAGCTGTCCGAAGCTATCTGTATAATTATCCCCTCCACAATTGAGACGATACAGATAATTATATCCTGCCTCTCCTTTCAAGATCTTTTTATCATCCTGATAAAGAAGTTCGAAGTTAGGGGCTTGCTCCAAGCCATTCAATAGGATCAGGTCTTCTGCTATCGGTTTACCTTTATAATATCCTACTGCACGAAGTACGTTATAACGAATATCCCGGTTTTCCCACATAAAGTGAGTGCCTGTTCCGTTGTTCTTTTTACGTCCGAGGAAGGTTGCCTTTTCATTTGTCAGATCGTTGTATAGCAATACAGAATCACAATTGCTGTAAGCCTCGATAGTGGCACGGCGACGTCCCTTTTCAAAGCGGTTGGCCCATGTATGTGATACCAGGTAAACCATCGGGTCTTTTGCAGCCGGAACATAGTTGGCGCGATACATATAATATACGTCCAACGGTTCTTCCCACGGAGTAACCAATCCTTTATAATTGAACGGACCTACTTTATCTATCTTGCGATACGCTTCATCCGGTTGGCGGCGTCCGGGATTGTCATGACTGCTGTATATCCATTGGAATTGTCCGCAAACACTATCTTTAGCCTGTTCTGCCAAACGGATTTTAGTTTCCATCAGCTGACACATACGGTCTTCACTCCACACTCCGTTCACCTGGAAATCTCCCGGTTCCGTATGCAGGTCGATGCTTCTCCACGCTCCATATTCCCCGTTCAATAATTGGTTCGCTTGAGAAAGCTCACGACCGTATTTTGTCACATCTCCTCCATACGTCCCACTCCAATTTTGAATCACATTCCAGTCTGTACCCTCGCCACCATTGCAGGTTGTTATGACACGCATCGTCTTGGCAGTCGGGTCCATCTCCCGGATAAGGTCACTGCACTCTTGTGCAAACTCACGAGGCAAAGTGCTTTCATTCTGCAATCCCCACATCACCACTGACGGAGAATTACGACGTTCTTTCACCCATTGACGAATCAACTTTTTAAAGTTCTCACGAAACTCCGGAGTATCATACCACACGTGGGCGGAAAATTGTGTCCAAAACAAGATTCCCTCTTCATCCCAGTATTTTTGATAATCGAGATGATGGGGCTGATGAGCATCGCGGAACGCATTGAAACCGGCTGCACGTATCTGTTTTACCCTTGCGGCAACCTGTTCATTACTGAACGCATGGCTTTGTCCGAACTGATGCTCATACTCACATACCCCATTGATAAACATGGGCTTCCCATTCAGGTAAAAACGTCCGTCTCCATCGTTTCGTTTTACCGGCCAGCTAATGGTACGAATACCGAAGGGTGTCGAAATTTCATCCGTCGTCTTCGTATCACGCTTAATCATGCTAGCCAATTTATAGAGATATGGATTTTCCGTATTCCACAAAACAGGATTCTCAACAGGAGCCTGCTGGCGAATCACTTTCATTTCTCCCGGAGCTAAAGTAACTTTTTCAACCAAACGGAAAACTTGTTTTCCATCGGCATTGCTTAGTTTATTGACTAACTCTACCGTTTCTGTTGTTTTACTATAATTCTTAACCTCTGTTTCTACAAATACGTTAGCAGCCTTTTCGTCATTCCAAATATGTACACCGAAAGGTTCTATGCGAATCTCATCCGTTACTTCTAATACCACAGGACGGAAGATACCTAACGGCTGGGAACCCTCACTGAATCCCCATTCCGACGAACATCCCCCACATACCCAAGGCATATCGGCAATCATTTCAGGATGCTCGGCTTTCACTTCCAGGCTATTTACTCCCTGTTTCAATTCATCTGTGACATCCAAAGTCAACGTAGTGCGTCCTATGGGGTGACGTCCGAAGTCCTTTCCGTTCACTGTAATGGTGGCGTATGTACCCACTCCTTCAAAACGAAGGAAATATTTTTTAAGTTGAGAGTTGAGAGTTGAGAATTGAGAGTTGTTGAGGGTGAAGTCCTTTTTGTAAAGAACGGTTCCGTGAAGATTGCCGTGAGTCAATTGACGATACCCATAATAATCATCCCAGTTATGAGGTATATTCACAGTCTTTTCACTCTCAACTCTCAACTTTCCATTCTCAACTCTCCAAGTTTTCCAGCCTTCATTTAATTCAATAATTTGCCGGCGGTTCTTGATTTCCGGTTTCGGGAAACGGACAGCCGAACGTCCCATCGGCTTACTGGTAGCAATGGCAATGCCGCGTTGCTCTGCGTTGTTTACCGCACAATAGAAATGATAAACCACTCCGTCATGTTTCACCACATAGCTCTTATGAGCAAACAGTTCATCGTAGTTCTTGGAGGGGATAATCAGGTCGGCCCCTTTCCAGTCGGTCCAGTTCACCAAATCATAGCTGGCGGCAAATGTATTGAATGCTTTATATTTACGCGAAGGTTCAAAAGCAGAGAAATAGAACATCACATACACATCTCCCATCTTTTGGATATGCGCATCTCCTGTAATGGTTCCATCTGCTTCGTGCGCAAAAACAGGATTTCCGGAGTAGCGTTTCCATGTCTTCATATCTTTGGAAAGCGCAATGCCGACACGTTCGCCTTTTAAATCCGTTTCCGGATGACGGCCGCCCGCGTTGTAATACATCACAAACGGAGCTCCCAATGTTTTATCTTTATCCCAATAAACGGTACTCTTATATTGAGTTAGTTTTTCCCACCATTGGGCATCTTTATCATGGATGCTCAAAATCGGTTTGTCCAGAGATTCCCATTCATGTGCCGTAGAAATATCTCCTTTCGTCCATGCCAGTCCGACATAAAGCGGAGCTTTTACAGCTTCGTAGCCTGTTCCTTCACCGCCGATATAAGTCATCCAATGGCGACCTTTATAAGTCTGAAGCTCATAGCTTCCACCCCATTCCATATCCGGCAATGCAGGAAATCCGCCACGCTGATTGCAGTCCCATTTTCCATCCCGATAAGAAAGAACCCGTCCCAAAGTGCGCCATTCGAGCAAATTATCACTTTCTGCTATCCACGTTTCGTAACCACGACCATCGGTTCCACCTTTGCCGTTGTAAACCACATAAGTCATCAGCCACTTGTCTCCCTGACGAAAAACGGTAGGACAATCAATCTTATGATAATTGTCTGCCGGGGCAACTGCGAGCCCGTACTTGTATGGTGTCTTTACTTCCTCGTAAATCTGCTCCATTCGTTCCTGCGGAACTTCCCGTTGCGCATACAGAGAGAAAGTGGCGGTTATACTAAAAACTGCCAGCAATAACTTCTTCATGATACTTTTTCTAATCGTTTAATACTTAAATAGTGCATAACCACTAAATGATAATTTTGCGGAGTGCCCTGAAAGGGCTTAATTATATAGCGTAGGGCAACGCCCTACGTAAAAACGACAATCTGAATTTGCGCCCTGAAAGGGCATAATTGT
>NZ_QTMZ01000045.1:0-46556 GCF_003602935.1 Bacteroides sp. AM54-2NS | reverse complement strand
ATATATACAGTATAATATCTTCCGTTCCTGTGTACCCTGCGTTTCATGTAGCCATTAAATTGCGCCCACATTCCGATTTGAAGTTTATTGTCCCGTACATTATTCTTCAGGGCTTTAATTCTGATTTCATGATAGGTAAGTTCCTTCATAGTAATTAATAAGATTAGAATAGGTTTGTAGTGGTGAATCTGGGTAGGTAACAGACAATCTGAATGTTATGTCATTTGAGGTATTGCAAAGGTAATAAATGTCAGTGGCATTGCCTAACCATTATACCACAATCGGGAATGACAGACTACAGGATAAAATAAATCCCGATAATCCAAGTTGGTGATAACCGGACTATCGGGACTATGGCATATTCAACATTTTTAGAACACCCCCATATAAATAGAGTTCTTTCTAAAATGGTAGTATATCTCTTATACTCTTTCTCTAATGATTAGTCTGGCTTTGTCTTTGCCAATCCATGCATTCTCCGTATGAAAGAACTCTTCTATAGTTTTACTTGTTATGGCTTTATGAGGTGGTACTTCCATTAATTCATATATACGTTTAATTTCCTTCTTTATGTAATCCAATTTGTACTTCCGTCCGATTCTAAAAGAGTTCTTGATTAATGCGACAGTTTCCCCGCCTTTGCTTCTGGTCTGGTATTGTTTGAGTATCATGGCTTCCTGTATTTTGGACTGGGAGTAATTCAATCTTTCTATTTCTCCTTTACCTAAACAATCATAGGCTTTCACTATAAATTCATCACTTTCGATTAAGTCTCTTTTAAATTGCATATCCAGTTCCGTGTTATCCAATAGTTCAAGTTGGGAAACTATGACTTTGCGTTTCTCCTTAAGAGATATGCATCTGTTCTCTCGTTTCAAACGTTCTGTGTCTCCTAGTGGGTATGAGAAGCCGGTTGATTCAACATTGAAAGCTCCTGTATTCTTATAGGCGTTAACTAGTGATTCTCTATCATGATAATAGCCTTTTAGAATTTCCTCATTAATGTAATTATCAATAGCAAACCAATTCTTGTTCTGCCTCTTATCCAAGTATTTATTATATGGTACACTATCACGTGCCGAACGGTATGCATCCCTTGCCTCTTTGGTGGTAGCCGTATTGTAATAGCTGGTAAGAATCTTATAAACTTCCTCACTGCTATGAATATAAAGTTTTATTTCTTCCATGCTGCGTTGAGGTAAATCTTTATTGGTATTACTGATATGTACAATATTAGATACTCCGTTTCTGAATCTACCTACTATCTGTATGACATCACAGTAAGGGTCTACCATTGTCTGTTCCGCAAAGTAGACATCGGATATAATAATAATGTTGGGCTGTTCATCCAATTCTATATCCAATGCATTGTAGAATCTGAAAGTAAAGAAATTATACATCTTTATCTTATTCCTATCCCATTTGGAACAGGCGTTCTTAAACTTCAACCTTTTCAACTTGTCTACACTTTGGTCTGCACAGAATACTACAGAATCATCCTGTATATCCATTTGTTTGATGAGTGAATATATAATGTCGGTTGAGTTTATAAAGAAGCAATTGTACTGGTTGTTGCTCCCGTTGGTAGACTTAATCAATGAAAGAATATTCTTGGTGGTTTCTAAAATATTATTTGTGTGACTTACTTGGATATTCCTGGTATATTCAAATGTCGGTTGGATTTCTAATATTTGAAAGCCCTGTTGTTCAAAGCGTGGGTCTGTTACTTCTATTGGTGTGGCTGAAACGAGCGCCTTCTCTTCAAAATCGAAGAAGTCGTCCAGTGGCAGGGTTATATCATTTCTGTAATCAACATCTTTCGTGACTTTGTGGCATTCGTCGAACAATAGGAAGCAAGTAAAGCGTATATCCATATCCATTGCTTCAAAGGCATCTTTTACCTTCTTGAAACTTTCTGGCGTGGTAAGTATCTTATAGAACCTGCTTTATTCTTATTCAAATATTCAATAATGTCTTCCGTGTTTACACCCTTATATACTCCGAACAGAGCATCAGCTTTATGTTTGGAATCCTCACATTTACCAATTATTACAGGAACATTCGGTTCGATAATGATAGAATGCCTGTCTGCTTTCAGTTCTCCATAAGTAGCTCCAAGTCCTGTCAGTTTCTTATATAGTATTGTATTGGCAGGAATCTTCGGTAATACTTCCTTTAAATATTGAATCTTGTTATTCGCGTCTTTATTAATCTTTATGTACCTTGTTTCCATTGTCACTTTGTAATTAAAAGGAGGGAGAAGGCATTTATCCCTCTCCCGTTGCAAAGTTAGCTATTCTTATATTAAATAATCTTGCTCTCTTAGGTAATCTACCAACTCTTCTGTACGCTTGATTCTAAATAGTACCTTTCCATGTGCAAAGGAGGCTGTTGCATTGATATATCCACTTGTCTCTCTGAATAATGGAGTAATTTGTACCTTTCTCTTTTGATTTATGAAGATTTTAAGTACCTCGGTCTGAATATCGAAGTTCTCATCCTCTTCGGGAGTTACTTCTGTTGGTTTTATATTGCAGTCCTCATATTCTCCAGATTGCAGATATGTCGCCAACCATGCAATTGAACTTCCTGTTAATAGATATTTGAAACCTTTTAATTTATCGGATTCTACCCATGCGTAGTTGTACCCACCTTTGTCCTTACTGAATTTGACTGTTAAATATTCCCCCTTCTGCATCATGAATTTTACAGTGTTGTGTGCACCCATGTTGTCATAAGAGTTTGCAGGAATAATATAACCTCCGAAATTTAAATTTGTAATTTTCATAATCTTTAAATTTTAATTTGTTATTAATTAATTTTATTCTGCAACCTCCGGTTAAGTGTGCACCCTTAACGTTTGATTGCGGTGCAAAACTACTGCTATCCTAACTGCTGTGTTATAAAGAATAAGTTCTGATTTCAGCTCTATTCTTTAGGAACTTGTCTTGTCAGTTATTCAATGCTCTCGTTTTACATTGCAAAGGTGGGGAATAGTCAGAAGGTGTGTTATAAAGAATAGAAGGCGATTTGAAGTGTATTCTTTAGATATAAGAATATCAATGGATTAGCTGATTTAAGGACATAAAAATAACTACCACGTGATTACATGGTAGTCTGTAAGGGTTGGTGAATTATTAATTACCAGAGATGTTCTGTAGATTGATTATTGGGTGAGAAGTTGTAGTCTTCTGTTTGTTTGGGCTTCCATTGTGGTTTATAGCCTTGCTTTACCAAATAGGCTATTGCTGCATTGGTGTAGTTCTCGTCATTATTGAAACTGTCCGCTTCAAATAATAATTCCATGTAGCCTAAAGTCATGCGTATCTGTTCACTCTTGGTCTTTAATGAGGAATATCTTTGTAACAGGTGGAATGTACCATACATGATTAGATTATGGGCTGCATTATTGGCTTTCCTGCCCTTCTTCTGTGAATATACTTCCTTCAATTCCTGTTGGGCTTCTTCCAAACTGTTTACTCCTAAATAGATGTGAAGATAGTTATCCAGTAAATCTGTCAGCCAATAGCAAGAGTTATCTTTTTAACTCCGTTATCAATGGTTATAGGACTGAATACCCTTAGCTCCTTCTTCTTGGAAGGTGAGTATCTCTTGGTATTCAGCAACTCATATAGCTTTAACATCTCTGGACGGACTTGTTCCAGATAAGGCAGTGTGTTCTCTGATATGGTAACTTCTGTGTAAAGTTCACCATTCTTATACTTCTCATATATGGTAGCTACAACAAGCAAACTTATTCCAATTACTCCGTCATTGTCAGTTTCACCATACTTCTGTAATAAATCAATCAGCCTTTCCAACATATTATTACTTGGCAGGGTGACAAGTATATTGTGTTCTGAATCCATAATGAAGCTACTTGGATTAAATGCCTTATTGGTAGAAATGGATTTGGAAGCATACCGTTTATAATCAAATACTCCGTTATCTACTGCAATAGTATTTAGAAATGAATGGTCTGTCATGTAGTTCTTACAAATATCTTCACTGATTCCGCTGGGATATTCATGGTAGTAAGTTGCTAACAGCTCATTCTCAAACATGGCACGCTTATAGCCAAAGTATTCCGTGAGTATGGGTTCTATCCTTTTTAATTCTGGAATTGGTAGTATGTAATCTCTCATATCGCTTCTTATATTAGTGCTGTAAAGATAAATAATGCTGTCCCATTATGCAATAGAACAGCATTACAAACTGCTACAGAATGTAATTACATTCTTCCAATACGTACTTCACGACCTTCGCATTAGCCCTGTTCTCGTTGACGAAATCCCGCTCAATATAGATGTCCGTTACCCTCATTGTTTCATCAACGTGGTTTAACGCTGCATGGACTGTATATTTGTCAATTCCTACTTTATTGAGTGCTATGGTAGCCCATGAGTGGCGCGCTGCATAATATTCCAAGTCATCAATCTCCAATAATCTTCCAATCTCCTTTAAACCATAGTTTATGGCTTTATTAAAACCTTTCTCGTCAACGTAATATTGATAGAAATTGAAGAGGCGTTTACCTGTTTTATCCTTATACTTCTCAATGAGCGGTTGGGCTAATTTAGGTATATCAACCTTCATTTGAGCTTTATCCAGTCTGCGGTCTTTAGTCTTTGTACGATTATATGTAATTGTATTGCCTTTCATTTCAGTGGCATTGTATAAATCTGCTGAGTTCATACCCATAAGGCAGAATGAGAGAATGAAGCAATCCTTAGCCAAATTATAACGGCACGTAGCTTTGTAACCCTTCTTCATGTCCTTATATGGTAACTTCCATACCTTCTTTATAATATCTGCGGATATAGCTCTTTTACGGGTAGCTTCTTGTTTGGGTATTTCAAGTTCTATGAAGGGTGAGTTGGGAATTAAGATTAAATTCTTATCCTTCTTATTATACCTCTTCTTGGCTTCATTGAACAACTTCTTGATACTTATCAAATAAAGGGAGAGTGAACGATTAGAAGGTACACGTTTGCCTTGCTGCATTAATCTTTTAGTCCGTATCTCACGTTCTTTATTCAAGAATGATTTGAAGTCTTCTAAGAAGTCAAGAGTAATTAGATTAATATCCAACTCCTCCTTACCTATGAAACGCACTAAAGCATTAATGGCAGTTGTATAATTGGGTGCACCTTTGATTGTAGTTGAGGCTATCCATTCACGACTGAACTTTATAAAATTAATGGTCTGTTGTTTCTCCTGTTCTCCGTTCAGAAATTCAACTATCTCATCCAAAGAATAATGATTTTGGTCTAGTTGCAGTTTTAGACACTGTTCCCTGTAATAGAGAACAAGCCTATCTACCTCTCTCTTAATGGAAGTATCCTCTTTAAATTTGAGGGATTTAGTTAGGTCTTGTTGAGTTACAAACAGGTTGGTGGATAAACGTTTTACCTTGCGGTCTAATGTGAATCTAATCTTGACGTTATATGTTCCGTCAACTTTTAGTTCACTCCTTTTAATTTCAGCTTTAATAGTCAGCATATTAGCTCTATTTTAATTAGTCAACAATTAGTCAACATCTGCTTAAAATAGGAATAAATAATCAAGAGCAACAGACTTATATCTGGAGGGTTTACAAACTAAAAGAGGCTCTATTCCCTTAGGAATGAGCCTCTTAGTTTGTGGGCCATCTTGGGCTTGAACCAAGGACCTCCAGATTATGAGTCTGTTGCTCTAACCAACTGAGCTAAAAGCCCGATGTATCCATTAACTGGATGCGGTGACAAAAGTAGTATTTTCCGTCGAATTATGCAAATTCTTTCGAGAAAAAACTGTAATCCTTTGCTTCTAGAACTTATATTTGCGCTTCGGATTCTTGGGGAACCATCCTTTTTGTACCCGTTCTTCCTGTTCGAAAACCTCTTTGATCGTCCAGAAGGAAGAAAACGCAAACACGCCTAATAAAGAAGATAAGATCACATTATCGATACTTAAGGAGGCAATCACACCGGCAATGCCGAGTACCAGGAATATCCACCAGCATTTTGTGCCCCAGTAATATTCGGCCTTTACCACGACGGGGTGAAAAAGGCCGATAATCAAAAAGGTACAGATTCCGATGAATAACCCTGCAAGGTGATATTCATTTAGAAACTCCATCACAATTATTTTTCAACGCGGATGGGAATCTCTTTCTTGATACTCTGTTCCAGAGAAATCAGAGTCTCGGTAGCTACTACACCTGGTATTTCTTGCATTTTGTTATTCAGCAAATCCATCAGATGTTCGTTGTCGCATGCATAAAGTTTTGTCAGCATTGTGTACGGGCCTGTAGTGAAATGACATTCCACTATTTCGGGAATCTTTTGTAATTCCGCTACGACAGATTTGTACATGGAGCCTTTTTCCAGCTTGATACCTACGTATGTACAAGTTCTGTAGCCCAATGATTTCGGGTTCACATGGTAACCAGAGCCTACAATGACACCTAGGTCAATCAGTCTTTGCACGCGCTGATGGATAGCTGCGCGTGATACTCCACATTCGGCTGCTACGTCTTTAAAAGGGATGCGGGCATTCTGGGAGATAATCTCTAGGATCTGCCTGTCGAGGTTGTCTATTCTTTCCATAATAATAAATTGTAATTTCCTGTTGTTATCAAATAGTAAGCAAATATAGAGATTTATTTTAATTATTCTTCTTTTCGGAGAAAAAAAATAGGAAAAAGCAAAAAAAAGAGGCACAAACGTTTTGCGCCTCTTTCCTTTTTCTATTTAGAAAAGAACTTTCTTATTTCTTATCTTTTTCGATGCTCAACAGTTCAACTTCGAAAATCAAAGTAGAGAACGGTTTGATTTGGTTGCCAGATTCTCTTGCACCGTAAGCAAGTTCTTGTGGGATATAAAGTTCCCATTTAGAACCTACAGGCATCATAGTCAATGCTTCTGTCCAACCTTTGATTACTTGGTTAGCACGGAAAGTAGACGGTTCGTTACGTTTGTAAGAGCTGTCGAATTCTGTTCCGTCGATCAAAGTACCTTTGTAGTTCACTTTCACTTTGCAAGTGTCAGCAGGAATTTCACCTTTACCTTCAGTGATTACTTTGTATTGCAGACCGCTTGCAGTAGTTTTTACGCCGTCTTTAGTCTTGTTTTCAGCAAGGAATTTTTCGTTTTCAGCTTTATAGTCAGCATATTTTTCTTCCAAAGCTTTTGCTTTGATAGTTTCCATAGCTGTACGAGTATATTCTTGAGCTGCTTCCATAGTCATTACGCCGCCTTTTTCCAAAGTACCTGCGATGAAACCTGCCATGAAGTTTTCTTTGCTGATAGTTTTAGTAGAGTCTGTACCAAACAATTCTTGGTTAATACCTTTCATCATCTGGTTGCTGATTTGCTGACCGATTTGCAGACCTGCCATGTAAGCGATGTCTTTTTTGCTAGTCTTGTTTGCGCCTTCGTTCAAACCTTTGATGAATTCTGCCATGTAAGTAGTATCAACATCCAGACGACCTGTCAGATAGCCTTTCAGACCTTGAGTCTGAGCCATACCGATAGAATACGACAATGAGTCGATGTCTGTTTTCAGATTTGCTTTAGGAGCTTGAGCTGTACAAGAAGCAAGGCTTGCTGCAGCGGCGATTGCCATAAAAATACTAACTTTTTTCATTTTGCTTTGAAATTTTTTATTTATAATACTTCGAGTAATTCTACTTCAAAAATGAGTGTGCTGTGAGGAGGAATCATTTCTCCGGCACCTCTTGCACCATAAGCGAGTTCTGACGGAATATACAGTTTCCATTTGGAACCTTCCGGCATCAGCTGCAAAGCTTCCACCCATCCCGGGATTACTTGGTTGACGCCGAATACAGCCGGTTCTCCGCGTTGGATAGAGCTGTCGAACAGTGTACCGTCGATCAATGTACCTTCATAGTGGCATCTTACCTGATCGGTAGCTTTCGGCTTTTTACCTGTACCTTCTTTGATGATTTCATATTGTAGTCCGCTGGGAAGGACAACTACGCCCGGTCCTTTTTTGTTTTCTTCGAGGAATGCCTGTCCCTGCTCAATAGCAACGGCACTCATCTTAGATTCCAATTCTTCGAAATATTTGTTCACTATTTCGCGGGCTTCATTGTGGCTGATAGCCGTCTGATTACCTTCTAATACATCTTTGATTGCTTGTGCGAAATCATCTACCGCAAGGTTTTCGATTCCCATGCTTGATAAGTTTTGACCAATTCCGAGGCCAATAGAGTAACTGAATTTATCCATATAATGTTTTTTGTTGGCGATTGAAATGTATCACCTTCATGGTTTTAGCTTTCAATCAATTGCAAATTTATGAAACGCAAAAGTACGTGTTTTATTTGAATGATTTAGCATTTGCTATTTAAAAATTCTTATATCTGTGAAAGTTAATCGCTTTTCTTTAAAGAATTAGTTTTTTGTTCGTAGGATTTAATCGGCTTATTCTGATTATTTAGGTTTGTTTATGCAGATAATTAATCGTCTGACTATAGTTTACTTTTCGTCTAACTATAGTCAGATGAAAGAATAACTATAGTCAGATGCAAATATAACTATAGTCAGACGAATAAATCTTAGTATGTCTGACACTAACTATCTGTATCTTTCATCTTAAAGTTTCGTATATATCAGGTTAGATTAAGCGTAAGAAAGTCTTCTTTTATTCGATGATTCTGATTACATTTGTGTGGCTATTAAAAAAAGAAGGAGGAATAGTAATGAAAAATCTGGTAGTTTTGACGGGTGCCGGTATGAGTGCCGAGAGTGGGATCAGTACATTTCGGGATGCGGGCGGTTTGTGGGATAAATATCCTGTGGAGCAGGTGGCTACTCCTGAAGGTTATCAGCGGGACCCGGCTCTGGTGATTAATTTCTATAATGAACGCCGGAAACAGTTGTTGGAGGTGAAACCGAACCGTGGACATGAGTTGTTGGCGGAACTGGAGAAAAGTTTCCATGTAACGGTGGTGACACAGAATGTTGATAATCTGCATGAACGCGCCGGAAGTAGCCACATTATTCATCTGCATGGCGAACTGACAAAAGTATGTTCCAGCAGAGATCCATATAATCCTCAATTTATAAAAGAGCTGAAACCGGAAGAATATGAAGTGAAGATGGGAGACAAGGCCGGTGACGGCACTCAATTACGACCTTTCATTGTATGGTTTGGAGAAGCTGTGCCGGAAATTGAAACAGCTATCCGCTATGTGGAGAAAGCGGATATTTTCGTCATTATCGGTACATCGCTTAATGTATATCCTGCGGCGGGGCTGCTTCATTATGTACCGAGAGGAGCAGAGGTGTATCTGATTGATCCGAAACCGGTAGATACGCATACTTCCCGTTCGATACATGTAATTCAGAAGGGAGCTTCTGAAGGAATGGGTGAATTGAAACAATTGTTGGGAGTTTGAGACTTCTTTCCCTCCGTTTTATTCCAGTTCGCTGGCAAAAATATGATTATTCCGGAGTACTTCCGATATTTCGAGTGCAGTGATACCACTGCACTCGATTCTTAATATTTTCTCCCAGTCCTCAAAGTCCACATTCCATTTGTCTATTTGAGGGAACTCTGCCAAAAGTTTTCCTATGCGTTTGATGTCACATCTTTTGGTGATAGAAGTTCGAAAAATCAGAATCTTATTTTCTTTTTCCATATTCTTTAGCGTTTTATTTTAGTGAGCGGAACTCCCGGATCGTCATACTGAAATGCAGCCTGAAATTGCGACTTAACAGCGAAAGGCTGCTAAAGCCGCAAAGGGCGGCAATTTCGGTGGCGGAAAGTTCCTTGTTTTGTTTTAATAATAGGGCTGCTTTTTCAATCCGGGTGCGTTTGATATAATCCGTAGGCGTTTCGCCGGTCAGGATTGTAAATACGCGGTGGAAGTGGAAAGGAGAAAAGCATGCGATACCCGCCATTTTCTGTAATGATAACGGCTGGTCAATGTTTTGATGGATATAGTCGGTCACTTTGTTGATCCGTAACTGATATTCTTCCTTATTTATATCTTTCGTTTCCATATCTTCTGCAAAATAAAGGATAATAAATGCCGGAGAGTTATCCTATCTTGCTAACTTCTCCGGCAGATAGTCAATTATCTTTTTTGTCCTATATAGAATACATAGCCGTAGTATTCCTTATACTTATTATATAGGCTCTCTTCGTGTCGTTGACCGGCGATGAGGTCTGCGGCAGCTTCATTTCCTGCATATTCCTTCAGAAAGGCTTCCTGAACCGGGAATTGGGGAGCATAGAAATGCTCGGTCCAGCAATTTTCCGGTAAGATGAAATGGGCTGTCGGGATATATCCGGCTTTCTCCATTTGTGCTATTTTTCTCGGAATCGTATCGATTTCCGGGTAATTAGCCATCCAGAAGTCGTCTATTTCGGAGGGGCGTTCCGGGGTGAACTAGGATGCTTCCGTTACAGCGATGAATCCGTTCTTTTTCAGGAACTTATTCCATTCATTCATGCCGCGTTCGAATCCTATATTATAGATAGCTCCTTCGGACCAGATCAGATCGAGTTCTTCCTCTTGAAACGGCAAAGCGTCCATAGAACCGACAATGCCTTTTACTCTGTCTTCGCAATGGGCTTCTATTGCATTTCTGTTGAATATTTCGATGAAGTCGGGGAAAAGATCGATGCCTGTAATTTGCCCTTTCGTATAGTTGGCTAATGCCATTGTCTGCCCGCCTGTGCCACAGCCAATATCGGCTATTCTGGCATTGTCAGACAGTTCGTTGGTGAAACTTAAGGCTTTTTGTGTGACTTCAGGGCTTCCCGGACCTTGACGTTTTAGTCTTTGAAGTAATTACATATCAGTGTAAAATCGAATTCGTGGATTGTTTTTAATTCGTTACTCATTGTTTTTTAATGTTTTAGCAGTACGGTAAATGAAGGCATGTGACGATGCTTGTGACCATTTGACCATACAAATAGTTTAAAATTTAGATATAGAAAATAACTCTGACAAGAATATGTCAGAAAACATAAGGGATAATCTGTAATGAGAGGAAGGCTTACAGATTATTTACAGAACGGAATCCTTATGGAATGAAAATGAGTTAAACATCCAATTTTTCTTTTAGTTTGTGACAAAGATAGGATTTTAGGTGTAAAACTCAATGATAACTTTGATGAAAAAATACTGTAAACCTGCATTTTAGCAAGAATCGTCAAATAGAGACCCGTTTGTCTGTCCGGTTGTATGGATGAGATTGACTGCCCAAATTGATTGAAACTACCTATTTTTGAATTACATTTGCAGGATATTAGATACAAATCTCTCATTTAATGTATAATACCGATGAAAAGCAAATTATTACTCGCATGTACCATTCTGTTTTTCTGTTCCTCTTTTCTGTGCGGACAGAATCAAACATCTAAAGTTGCAAACTCTGCTGAAACGAATAATGGAGCTGTCCGGCATCCGTGCAAGGAAAAAGAGTGGGATATTTAGGAGACTCTATTACAGATCCCAACTGCTATGGTGACAAAATAAAGAAATACTGGGATTTCCTGCAGGAATGGCTGGGGATTACTCCTTATGTATATGGTATCAGCGGCAGACAATGGAATGATGTGCCCCGTCAGGCCGAGAAACTAAAGCAGGAACACGGTGGAGAAGTGGATGCTATCTTGATTCTGATGGGTACGAATGATTTTAATGACGGTGTGCCTATCGGAGAGTGGTTTACGGAAACAGAAGAACAGGTGATGGCAGCCCGCGGACAGGTCAAAAAGCTGGAAACCCGCAAGAAACGTACGCCTATAATGGATGGAAACACGTATAAAGGACGTATCAACATCGGAATCAACAGGCTGAAACAACTGTTTCCGGATAAGCAGATTGTACTATTAACCCCGTTGCACCGCTCACTGGCGGATTTTGGAGAGAAGAACGTGCAACCGGATGAAAACTATCAGAATAGTTGTGGTGAATATGTGGATGCCTACGTGCAGGCCGTCAAGGAAGTCGGTAATGTGTGGGGAGTGCCCGTAATTGATTTTAATGCGGTAACCGGGCTGAACCCGATGGTGGAAGAGCAACTGATTTACTTCTACGATGCAGGATATGACCGTTTACATCCTAGTACAAAGGGGCAGATACGTATGGCACGTACGCTGATGTACCAGTTGCTTGCGTTGCCTGCAACATTTTAAAGAGAACCAGCTTTACCGGTGAGTCACCGCACGGATCACAAACCATATATGATGTGCTATGGTGCCAATCAACCCGTAGTGCTTTGCCATGATGCGAAATCTCTCTTTCAGGGAGGCTTTCTGATTGCGGGTAGTCATTCCTTCATCCAGATAATCGATAATCGTCAGATGGGTATTGTGTAAGGTGCGCGCTTTCTTCATAATACGGATGCACCAGTCGAAATCGGCAGAAAAACGATATTTCAAGTTGTAGGGCTCTACCAGCGTATGACGGGGAAAGAATGCCTGATGGCAGACTAACATTCCCTGTTTGAAACTTTTCCAGGTGAGCGTTTCAGGGGCAGACAATCTGCGCATCCGCAGGAAATGCCTGTCCTGGTCTACGATAGCGGTTTCTCCGTAAAGCACATCGGGCAGTTCGCTGCCGTTGATGGTATGCACCATTTGTTGTAGTGTGTCGTCCTCGTGAAAACAGTCGCCCGCGTTCAGGAAACAGAGATAATCGCCGCTGGCAAGGGCGATGCCTTTATTCATGGCGTCATACAGTCCTTTGTCCGGTTCGCTGACAACGGTGTGTATGTGCGGGCGGTAGCGGTTGATAATAGAAATGGTTCCATCCTTGGAAGCTCCATCTACGATGATGTATTCTATATGATGATAGGTCTGTGAAATGACACTCTGAATCGTGTCTTCCAATACTTTTTCAGCATTGTACGTCACCGTAATAATAGAGAACTTGGGAGTAGGATGGACACTATGCATATTTCCCCGTTATTTTATTGTAGACATCTGTATATTTCTTTGCGATGATGCTCTCCGAATAATTACCCAAGACCTTGCGGCAGGCTTGTGCGGAGAGTTCATCGTATTCCGGTTCCGTCAATATCCAATGTATGCCGTTGGCAAAATCTTCCGAAGATTTGTATTGTGCTACGTAACCGTTGTGCAGATGGTCGATCATTTCGGGAATACCTCCTACGTTAAAGCCGACACAGGGTACTCCGCAGGCCATTGCTTCCATAATCATGTTAGGAAGATTCTCTTCCAGAGACGGGATGGCGAAGAGGTCTACGGCATTGTAGATATTTACTATCTCATGCTCATTCTTGATATAGGGGAGCGGGTAGACATGGAAAGGAAGCTGCTCCTGCAATTGCTGTGACTGGTTGCCGAATACGACTACCCCCAGTGACTCTTTCCATTCCGGATGCTTTTCTGCCAGCAGCTTGCAGGCTTCAATGAGATAGTCGACTCCTTTTCGTTTGTCGGTGATCTTTAACGAGCCGAACAGAACCAGTTTCTTACCCTCCGGCAACATGAACTTGGCACGTGCTTCTTTTTTGTTCATGGGTTTGAACAGGTTGGTATTAATAGCGTTCGGAATATTGGTGACGCTTTTTCCTTCAAACAATGCGCTGGTCTGTGCTTGTTCCTTCAGCCAGTGACTGCACGTGACGAAATGAATGGGAGCGTAGCTGTATAACTTTTGTTTTTTGCGGAAAGTGCGGTAAGATAAATCTTTCCGGCCGCCGCCTTTGTAGATGTAAGGGCAGTCGTGACACTCTTGCTGATAGTTTTTACATTCCCGTGCGTAGTGGCAGATGCCGGTACATGGCCACATATCGTGCATGGTCCATACCACAGGTTTGCCGGAAGTGAGTATTTTCCGTATATCTTTCAGCGAGAGCATTCCTTGGTTGACCCAATGCAGATGGATCACGTCGGCTTGGCGAAATTCCGGGAGTGAGGTGATGTCTGTACCTGTGTTGGCAATGTCAACGTCGAACAGATGGTATCGGCGGAAACGATTGGCACTCCAGATAACGATCCGTTCCCACATGAACTTCCACACTTGCAACCAGTTACTTTTTAAGCGGACCACACTGATTTGGTCGGTCTGCTTGTCACGCACCAGCATTTTGGCTTTGATACCGTTGTTTTTCAGTGACTCCATCAACCGGCTTGCTGCAATGGCCGCTCCTCCTATTCGTTCAGATGTATTTATTATCAGGACTCTCATGGGCAAAAGTTTATGCAAATGTACGGTTTTTAGAGGAAATGTTTGATATTTCCAACAAGCTTTCTGCTATTCGCGCGAAAAGATTTCGAGGTTGAAGCGTTCTTCTGCCAGTTTGCGTGCATTCTCTCCCATGCGTCGTGCCTCTTCGGGATGGTCGGCGATGTAGCGGATAGCGTCTATCCAGCCTTGTACATCGTTATATTCTACGGTGATGCCGATTTCTTCCTTGTCGATGTCGATTTCGAAGTTGGGGTTGCGCGAGCAGATGACGGGGATGCCGAGGGCAAATGCTTCTACGAGAGTGGTCAGTCCTACGGTGTAGGGGAAGTCCAGACAGCAGATGACGATGCAGCTTTTGCGGGCTACCAGTTTTCCTAGTTCGTAGGGAATCACTCCGTCGGTGTAGTGGATGTGGATGGAGTCGGGCACTGAATAGCGGTCGAGTATCTTTTTATAGTTGATGTTGCCGCATGAGACGGCAATGTACAGATCCAATTCCTCGTTGGTTGCGGAGAATGACTGGAGCAAGGTGTCCACGTCCCGGTTCTCTTTGCCGGTGGAGATAAATCCTTCGGGTTTCCGATCGGGCATTTCTGCCAGCAGATGGTCGTAGAAAGGAAGGTCCGGGCCCCAATGTATCAGTTTCAGTTTGTGGGACGGAGCTTTCCGGGTTTTCTGCGAGTCCTGAATCAGCTTCCGGCTGAATAGGAACATTTGGTCGATACCTTTGTAAAAAAGGCGGGAGATTTGTTCGCGCCAGGGTTTGGGGTTGGTGACGACGGCCGTGTGATGCCAGATGACAATAGGTTTGCGGTACAGTCCCAGCGCACGGAGGAAGATGACGGGTTCTATCCCCCGGAAAGAGGTGGCATAGAGCACGTCGTATTTTTCTTTGCAGAAGAGAATCTCTTTGGTGGCGTAAAACATGAGTTTCAGGCGGCCGGAGAAGTATTTGCATTTGTGCATCACGGAGCGTATTCCGTAATTTTCCAGCAGAGGAAGTCCGTATAAAATATGTCCGGGGAATTTATATTCTTTCCATTCCTCGTAACTTTCCCGTGTGAGGCGGGTATGGTAAAAATAAATAGTAAGCAACGTATTTAGTGGTGCTTGTTTCTTTTCAGCCATTTGTTTATTCGGTTTTTGACAGCTTTCGTAATGATGGAGAAATTACCGTATTTCAGGTTGAGGAACAGTTCTTCGAACGAACGCCCTATCTTGATCCATGGATGATCCCAGCCCATGATGCGGTAAACCTTCTCTTTGTAGGCTACGTTTTCAATGACGTAGCGGGGATGCCGCAGCGGAAAGTCCACCTCGTAACGCTTCATGGTGAAGATGCGGCGATAACCCTTGGGCAGGGTGTGGACCGAGCCGGCAAAATGGGTGGAATCTGCCGTTGCTCCGAGGTTGTTTATCATGTTGCGGGTAGGCACGATGCTTAGCCCGGAGTTGAACAGGATAGAGGCGTGGAAGATGGTTTCATAAAAGGCTTTCTGCTGTTCCCGGTGACGCTGGCACATATAGATAAAGTCGCTCCGGAATTTGCGTTCTTTGATGAGTTGCTCCAGTTGTTGCATGTTGAAGGAGTCGTCCAGGAAACTGTAAAACTCGTCCCATTGGTCGACTACCCGTTTCCAGCTCGCCCATCCCCAAATGGAAAAGGTGGTGGTAAAGAAATAGTCATAGGGCATATCTTGGGTGATTTCTTCGGGGTTAAATCCGGCAATCATGCTGATGCGGGTGTCATATTCGTATTTATCCAGCATCTCCTTGCAGAATTGGAAAAAGGAAACGGAGGGCACATCGTCGTCTTCCAATACGATGCACTTGTCGACTTTGGAGAAGGCCCATTTCTGCGAAAGATATTCTGAAGGGTCACAGCCGAAATTCTTTTCCTGATAAAGCTGTTCTACTTCACATTCCCAGTCTATCTGTGATACGATTTCACGGCAGGCTTCTATTCCGGGCAAATCGCGTTCGCTTCGTGCTCCGTCCTGATAGAGGAAGAGCCGGGACGGACGTGCTTTCTTCACTTGCTCGAACACTTGCGACAGTTGTTGCGGGCGGTTGAAGAACAGTATAAGTACCGGGACGTCTACTAAAGCGGATTTCATATTCATAGTTCTTGTTTTGGGGTTGTACTGAATGAGAGGGCGGCAGGATAGTGGTTATTTATTTTTTCCTGTTCCTCCTTGGTAAATCGATGCAAGGTCGGGTAGTTGTATCGCAGGAACCCTTCCAGATCATCGGGAGCGGTCACGGTGAGGGGACCGAATTTCACCGGTTGCAGGTGGCGGATACTTCCTACGGTCACGTGGTCGGCGGTTGCCATAACGTTGTTGTAGTAGCGGGTGTTTCGTGAGTTGAAACAGCTTTGCACGGATACCAGCATCTGGTAAATTGCTTTTTTAGAGAAAAGAGAGTCGACTATTCTGTTCAGGAGACAGGAGAAGGCTCCCCGGTTTGTAGGGTTCTCTATTTCGCATTTGCCGAAGTGTTTCCACATCCATATTTCTTTTCCCATCAGGCAGCATTTGAGGAAGCCGAGTATGCCGGATTGCATTTGCCGCAACAGTTTGTTGTCGGGAATCCTGTCGAACGGGAAGATATCTACAAAGATGCCCGGATGCATCGGGATGTTCTTGAACATTTCTTCTACGAAAAGGGTGTTGTTTTTCTTAACCTCGCGTAGTAATAAGGGGTGTGCGGGTCTGTCTCTATCCATGAAAGGAAGTAGGAGGGGCCCAGTTCCCCGGGTGCTACTTTTAAGAATTTGTGTAATTCTCCCGCGTCATGCCGATGTCTATATCATCATCCCAGGGGAGAATGCCCTGATCGTAGAGTGCACCGATGGCTGTGCCGCCTATCACAAAATAGGGAATATCGTGCTTCTGACACACCCGGAGGGTTTCTCCCAATATGTCGTAAAGTTCGGCATGTAATAAATCAAGCTCTTCGGCTGTATATTTCTTGTTCATCGGAAATGGTTAATGCACGTTGTCTTGCAAATGTAGTAATTATATTGCTAAGTTACTATAACTTTAAGTTTACTTGCATAAATTCGGTGGCCACTCGCCCGCGTCCCGGAATGGGGAGGACGGATGCCTGTGGGAAATCTTTGAGCAGACAGTCTGCCGGATTGATCTCCGGATAGAACTTCTTCAACAGGAACAGGCTGGGGCCGGTGGTGATGCTTCCTATAAAGACGGAAGCATCCATCAATAGCTGTATTGAGCAGAGGAAACGTGCCATTTGTTTCTGTTTCAACTCTTTGGTGGTCTGCGTGAAGGCGCTGTTGACGTATCCTTGCTCGTTGGGGCTGCAAAGGGTGTACCAGTGTATGTCCGGAGCAAGGGTTTGCACTTGCTCGAAGAGACGGTAGTCGTCGGTCAATACAAAGACGTCGCGGATGGCTGTCTTTTCTTTGATGAGGCGTATGTAGTGTTCCGGTGGCAGCAGGTTGGTTTCGGTTATCTTGTCTCCTCCGCGTATCTGGCATCCGGCGTATTGAGGCGGAAGTTGCAGGGTGGCGGCAAATTGGCGACATTCCTGTGCGGTGGTGTCGTTGAGTTTCCAGGTGATTTCCGTCAGCTTTTGGAAGGTGTGGAGGTAGTCACCGTCTATTCCCAGTTCGGGGATATGGAAGTGCTGGTTGGGGTTGAACGTCACTTGGAAGTTGAGCAACACCGGTTTACCATACGTGAAGAAAGCAAGGGCTTTTCCGATGATGTTCTTGCAGGTTACTTTCAGTTTCCATTTCAGTAACTTCGCTTTAGATAGTTTTTTGTCTTTCATCAATGCTTGCCATGAAGGCAGGCGATGAGTGTTGTAGGTGTGGTGAAACGGTTCGTGCACTTGCTCGCAGAAAGGTGCGAAACAGTCTTCCCAGCCCTTTTCCCATCCGAAGTTGGCGTCGTCGGAGTAAAGCTTGAACTGTATTTTGTGTTGCAGGCAATAGAGCATTGCATGGAGCATATAGGTGTATTCGGTAAAGAATCCGGCGTCTATACCTATGTGATAGATCATCGTCTTTTTGAAAGAACGATTCAGAAGGCGGTATTTGGTGGCAAGATCATTGGGGTTCATGTGTCTTCTTTTTGATGAAATACTGGATGCTTTCTTTAAAGGTGACCGAACGGCTGCCCCACATGGCGGCTACGTAGAGTACTGCTGCGAGCACTATCTTGCTTGCCAGGCGGAGATAGATATTCTCGATGGAGCGGGTGGAATAATAGGTGATTACCATAACGGTGGCGGCAATGACAGCATAAGGAAGTATGTCTGCCAAAGCATGGTGTAACTTTAGTCCGATTTCCTGTTGCACGAAGAAGTGCCACGTCAGTATCCACAATATATTGATGGATACGTAGACGGCAAGCATGGCATAGATTCCGTGCGAATGGGCCAAAAGGACACTCGTGAGTAGAATAATGCCGAGCACTATGGTGTTCCACATATAGATGTGGGATTTTCCTTTGCTGATGATGAGTTGCTGATAGAGTCCTGCAATAGGGATAAAAGCTCCACTAATACAGAGTATTTGCATGATAGATATACTGGAGTGCCATTTGTCGGTGATGGCAATAGTAATTAGTTCTTGCGATATAATGGACAATCCCAACATGGCAGGAAACGAGACAAAGGCGGTGAAACGCAGCATTTTGCGAAATACCCGTTTTTGTCGTTCGAGGTCGTCCGACACTTTGGTGAGTACCGGCTGTGCCACTCCGTTTATCATGCCCGATATGAAAGATTGCCCCATTGTACACCATTTGTTGGCCTGATTGTAATATCCTACTTCCTTTTCGGTGTAGAACTTACCCAGTATCACGGAAAACAGATTGTTGTTGATGTGATTGAAGATATTGGTAATTAAAAGTTTTCCACTGAATCCGAACATCTGTTTTATAGGAGCGAGATTGAATTCGAACGTAGGCCGCCAACTTGAAAAGTACCAGTTGCAAGCTGTATTGACGGCTACGTAAACTATGCCTTGTGTGGCATACCCCCAATATGAGAAGCCTAGATAGGCAAGTGTGACTCCGGCAATGCCGGATATGGTAACTCCGATAACCATGGATAAAGACCGTTGCTTAATCATCAGATTACGCTGCAAATAGGCACTGTGGGATATTCCCAAACTAGCGATGACAAAGCCTGTGAAAGCATATCGGGCTAGCGATTTCAGTTCAGGAGTTTTGTAAAAATCAGCAATGAGTGGTGCGCACAGGAATAATACTAGATACAAGCACAGACTGATTGAAATGTTGAACCAGAATACGGCATTATAATCTTTATGAGTTACTTCTTTTCTAGTGACAAGGGCGGCTGTGAAACCACTTTCTTGTATTGAGCTGGCTATGAGGGAGAAAATGGACAACATTCCTACCATACCATAGTCTGAAGGGGTAAGCAATCGTCCTAAGAAAATTCCGAAAACAAGAGTTAGCAACTGCTGTATGCCGTTGCTGAATCCTCCCCAAAATAGTCCTTTGGCTGTCTTTTCTTTTAGTGACTGATTCTCGCTCATGCTATTATTTTACTTTATCGGATAGTATCTTTGCTTGTTGCTGTTCGGAAAATTCTTTCTTCCATTCTTCTACTTTCTGTTGGATAAGTTGTATGTTAGGTAGGTGTAATCAATTGTGAACGCACTGCGTTCACAATTGGATATGTTTTGTAAAATTGTTGGCGAAAAGCTAATTAGTTATTTCCAATTGCGCCTATACTGTATGCGCAATTGGAAATCTTTATTTTACTTCGCTACCCGGCTTCACCTCACGTCCCGGCATGATAACTGCCAGACTGCCGTCGTTGTTTTCGGCACTTAAAATCATGCCTTCGCTGACGATACCTTTCAGTTTGCGCGGAGCAAGGTTGGCGATGAAGCAAACCTGTTTGCCTACCAGTTCTTCCGGTTGATAATGCTTGGCAATACCCGATACGATGGTACGTGTTTCCAGTCCGTCGTCAATCTTGAATTGCAGCAGTTTGTCCGCTTTCGGCACTTTCTGACATTCAAGAATGGTACCTACACGGATATCCAGTTTCGTGAAATCGTCGAATTCGATGTTCGGACGGATAGGATTAGCCTTGTAGTTGGCTTCTTCATTTGCTTTCTTTGTATCGAGCAATTTTTGTACTTGTGCTTCGATAGTAGCGTCTTCAATCTTTTCGAACAATAATTCCGGTTTGTTCAACTGGTGACCTACAGGCAGAAGGTTGTCACGTCCCAGTTCAGACCATTCGAAAGTATCCATGTTCAGCATTTTGCGGAGTTTTTCCGAGCTGAACGGCAGGAACGGGTCGAAAGCGATGGCAAGGTTGGCAACCAGTTGCAGGGAGATGTTGAGGATGGTACCTACACGCTCCATATCTGTTTTTGCCAGTTTCCACGGTTCGGTGTCGGCCAGGTATTTGTTGCCGATACGTGCCAGGTTCATGGCTTCTTTCTGTGCGTCGCGGAATTTGAATACGTCGAGCAGTTTTTCCACTTCTGCTTTTACGTCTGCAAATTCTTTCAGCGTTTCCTTGTCGTAGTCGGTCAATTCACCTTGTGCAGGTACGCGCCCGTCGAAGTATTTTTGAGTCAATACCATTGCACGGTTCACGAAGTTACCGTATACGGCTACCAGTTCGTTATTATTGCGTGCCTGGAAGTCTTTCCAGGTGAAGTCGTTGTCTTTCGTTTCCGGTGCGTTGGCGGTCAGTACGTAGCGGAGTACGTCCTGTTTGCCGGGGAAGTCCGCCAGGTATTCGTGCAACCATACAGCCCAGTTGCGGGAAGTGGAGATTTTGTCTCCTTCGAGATTGAGGAATTCGTTGCTCGGCACGTTGTCCGGCAGGATATAGCTGCCTTCTGCTTTCAGCATGGCGGGGAATACGATGCAGTGGAACACGATGTTGTCTTTCCCGATGAAATGGATCAGGCGGGTTTCAGGATCTTTCCACCATGTTTCCCAGCTGTCGGGGAGAAGTTCTTTGGTGTTGGAGATGTAGCCGATAGGTGCGTCAAACCATACATAAAGCACTTTTCCTTCTGCTCCTTCTACAGGAACAGGGATACCCCAGTCGAGGTCACGGCTCACGGCACGTGGTTGCAGTCCCATGTCGAGCCAGCTTTTGCATTGGCCGTATACGTTGGGACGCCATTCTTTGTGATCTTCCAGAATCCATTTGCGCAGCCATCCTTCGTGCTTGTCGAGAGGAAGATACCAGTGTTTGGTTTCTTTCATTACCGGTTTGCTGCCGCTGATAGCACTTTTCGGGTTGATAAGATCCGTAGGAGAAAGTGAGGTTCCGCATTTTTCGCATTGGTCGCCGTAAGCGCCTCGGAATGGCAGTGGGGACATTCTCCGGTGATATAACGGTCGGCAAGGAATGTTTTTGCTTCCTCGTCGTAATATTGTTCAGACGTTTTCTCGATGAATTCGCCTTTATCGTACAATGTTTTGAAGAAATCCGAAGCCAATTGGTGATGCGTCGGCGAAGTGGTGCGGCTATACACGTCGAATGAGATACCGAATTCTTCGAATGATTTTTTTATCAGCGAATGATAACGGTCTACTACACCTGCGGAGTAATTCCTTCTTTCTTGGCACGAATCGTGATAGGTACCCCGTGCTCGTCCGAACCTCCGATGAATAATACATCTTCTTTTTTCAGACGCAGATAACGCACATAAATGTCTGCCGGTACGTATACACCAGCCAAGTGACCGATATGGACAGGACCGTTCGCATACGGCAGTGCCGATGTGACGGTGGTTCTTTTGAATTTCTTTTCCATTATATAGTGTGATTTTTGTTGTTTTCAACTTTGTAATGTGCAAAGATAATGACTTTTCACCACAGATTACACGGATTAACACAGATTATTTCATTGAAAAGTGGTCACAGAATGAAACAGGAACGTTTCGTAATAAAAAAACAGGTAAAAAGAAAGTGTTTTACCCTGATATAAGTTGGCTAGAAAATAGCCAATTTGTATCGGGGTATTTTTATATTTTCTATTATGTTCTATTTTTAAGATTGAAACAGATTAGGAGTATCTAAACTGTATTCTAATAAAAGAAGTGACGTATAAAATACTGTATGAATATGCGGAATAAGTCATCTTTCTTGAATACAAATGAGTGAATATTCATGATTGTTGATAGAATCATGAATCATTTCTTTTAAAGGAAGACTTCGTTCCTTTTAAAGAAACGGTTTATTGGTCAGTGAGAAGTGCTTCCTTGCTTTTAAACGAAAGGACAAAAGGGTATTTAGAATACTTGTTTTGTGCTGGTTGCTGTCGAATAGGTAACATGTGAGTTGTTTCTATTTGAACTTATATTTGCAATAATCTGCTCCTGAAATTAGGAATTTTGCCTTTTTGATGTTGAATCGAATGATTTAAAGTCTGTTTTGTGTGAATATGGATTATGCAACTTGCTTATCCTTCAAGTTTTCCAATATACTCCGGACTCATCTTGTATATTTTTGATTCTGTATGAGTTTTATGTCTATTTTTTCTGCATAAAGTAATATTCTGTTCTAATGATAAGAATTACATGGTAAGATTATAGCTTTGCATTTCAATAAGTCAGTATAATCTATATAATTTCTTGCTCATTTCCTCTTTTATCATCTATTTCCATCTATATTTCTCCCCTTTTTCTTTCTTTTTTCTCGTAAGAAAGAATATATTTGTACCTAAGTTAAACGAAAACCAAAGCATGATATGATAACAACCCAGTTGCTTCGTCCTGAAAGCATTGTCGTAGTAGGGGCATCGAATAATGTGCATAAGCCGGGTGGCGCAATATTAAAGAATTTGATAAACGGAGGTTATCAGGGAGAACTTCGGGCGGTGAATCCGAAGGAAAAGGAAGTGCAGGGAGTTCCCGCCTTTGCGGATGTGAATGATCTGCCGGACACAGATCTGGCGGTGTTGGCTGTGCCTGCTTCGATGTGTCCTGATATGGTGGAAACATTGGCTAGCAAGAAACAAACCAGGGCATTTATTATACTCTCGGCTGGTTTTGGTGAAGAAACCCACGAAGGGGCGCTGTTGGAAGAACGTATTTTGGAAACAGTTAATAAATACGGCGCTTCACTGATTGGTCCTAATTGCATCGGATTGATGAATACATGGCATCATAGTGTATTCAGCCAGCCGATTCCTAACTTAAACCCCAAAGGGGTGGACTTGATTTCCAGCTCCGGTGCTACGGCGGTATTTATTCTCGAAAGTGCCGTAACAAAAGGTTTGCAGTTCAATTCAGTCTGGTCGGTGGGAAATGCCAAGCAGATCGGCGTGGAAGATGTATTGCAATTTATGGATGAGAACTTCGATCCCGAAAAAGATTCTCATCTGAAACTACTCTATATTGAAAGTATTCAGAATCCGGACAGGTTGTTATTCCATGCTTCGTCTTTGATTAGAAAAGGGTGCAAGATTGCGGCAATCAAAGCCGGAAGTTCGGAGAGCGGAAGCCGGGCGGCATCTTCCCATACAGGAGCAATCGCCAGTTCCGATTCGGCAGTAGAGGCTTTGTTCCGTAAAGCAGGGATTGTGCGCTGTTTCTCTCGTGAGGAATTGACTACCGTAGGTTGCGTGTTTACTTTACCCGAATTGAAAGGAAAGAATTTTGCCATTATCACTCATGCCGGAGGCCCGGGAGTGATGCTGACAGATGCCTTGAGTAAAGGCGGACTGAATGTGCCTAAGCTGGAGGGAGAAGTAGCCGAGGAACTAAAAGCCCAACTATTCCCTGGTGCTGCCGTCGGGAATCCTATTGATATTCTGGCTACCGGAACACCGGAACATCTGCGCCTTTGCATTGACTACTGCGAGGAAAAGCTTGACAATATAGACGCCATGATGGCCATCTTTGGAACTCCGGGATTGGTTACTATGTTTGAAATGTATGATGTGCTTCACGAAAAGATGCAGACTTGCAAGAAACCGATTTTTCCCATTCTTCCTTCCATTAATACAGCCGGAGCGGAGGTTTCCGCCTTTCTGGCAAAAGGGCATGTGAATTTTGCAGACGAAGTGACCCTGGGTACTGCCCTTTCACGTATCGTCAATGCTCCTAAACCGGCAGTTCCTGAAATAGAATTGTTCGGAGTGGACGTTCCGAGGATTCGTCGTATTATTGATTCGATTCCGGAGGATGGTTATATCGCTCCCAATTATGTACAGGCATTGTTGCATGCTGCCGGTATTCCGTTGGTAGATGAATTTGTTTCCGATAATAGAGAGGAGATAGTAGCTTTTGCCCGTCGGTGCGGATTTCCGGTAGTTGCCAAAGTGGTTGGTCCTGTGCACAAATCAGATGTCGGCGGTGTCGTTCTGAACATTAAAAGTGAGCAACATCTGGCACTGGAATTCGATCGTATGATGCAGATACCTGATGCAAGAGCAATTATGGTACAGCCGATGCTGAAAGGTACGGAACTGTTTGTTGGCGCAAAATATGAAGAGAAGTTCGGTCACGTGGTACTTTGTGGTTTGGGAGGTATTTTTGTGGAGGTGCTGAAAGATGTATCTTCCGGTTTGGCTCCGCTTTCTTACGAAGAAGCTTATTCAATGATTCATTCTTTGCGTGCTTATAAAATCATTCAGGGAACACGTGGGCAAAAGGGAGTCAACGAAGATAAATTTGCTGAAATTATTGTCCGTTTGTCCACTTTACTACGTTTCGCTACAGAGATCAAAGAAATGGATATAAATCCGCTCTTAGCAACAGAAAAGGCCGTTGTAGCAGTTGACGCGCGTATCAGAATAGAAAAATAGGACTATTCTTTCATTCATTGAGACATATTTACTATCTTTCCGCTGTGATTTTGCCTACATTTGGTAACTCAAACGGAAGGATAGAAAACACGTATGTTTATGAAGAAAGTTCTCATATTTTTAATCTGTTTAATTGGCTATCAGATCGGCTGCCATGCTCAAATGGCGGACGAGCATTATTATTTCAAAAATCTTAGTGTACAGAACGGATTATCTCAAAATACGGTCAATGCGATTTTGCAGGATAAGCAGGGCTTTATGTGGTTCGGCACGAAAGATGGTTTGAATAGATATGACGGTTTGTCATTCCGCAAATTCAAACACGATGACCGCACACGGCGGAGCATTGGTAATAATTTTATCACAGCTCTTTATGAGGATGCAAAAGGAAATATCTGGGTAGGTACGGATGTAGGACTTTATATCTATAATCCGGAAAAAGATTCTTTCCGGCATTTTGCTGAATTGAGCGCAGAAAACACGAAAATAGAGCATACCGTAACTGCAATCTCCGGAGACAACAAAGGATGTGTCTGGGTAGCGGTAGAGTCGCAGGGACTATTTTGTTATGATCTGGAGGAAGGAACACTCCAGAACCACACATTGAAGAACTTTTCTTTTATCTCCACCAATGTCCAGTCTTTTGTTTTCGATAATAGCGGAACCCTTTGGATTGGCTGCTATGGCGATGGACTTTTCTATTCGAAAGACCGTTTGCAAACCCTTCATCCTTATGTCTCACCTGTAGACGATCAAAAAACTTATGAGAATGATGTCGTGATAGGCCTGGTGAAAGGAGCATATAATTGTCTATATATAGGCTCTTTAAAAGGAGGAGTGAAAGAGCTGAACCTGACCTCTAACAAACTGCATGATTTACTCTCTAAAGATGAAAGTGGAGAGTCTGTTTTTTGTCGTGAACTGCTGGTTGCTTCTGACAATGAATTGTGGATTGGTGCAGAATCGGGACTCTATATTTATAATCTCCGAATGGGTAAGTATGTTCATTTGCGCAGTTCGATCAACGACCCTTATTCTTTATCCGACAATGCTATTTATTCATTGTGTAAGGATCGCGAGGGTGGTATCTGGATTGGCTCTTATTTTGGCGGTGTGAATTACTATCCTCGTTTTTATACGTATTTCGAGAAATATTATCCCAAAGGGACTGATAATGGTTTGCGTGGGAAACGAGTACGTGAGTTCTGTCAGGATAATCAAGGTATCCTGTGGATTGGTACGGAGGACGGTGGTCTGAACCGTTTCAACCCCAAGACCAAAACATTCTCCTTCTTTACGCCCAGTAGTGCTTTTACCAATGTGCATGGTTTATGTTTAATTGGAGATCATCTTTGGGTAGGAACTTTTCAAAAGGAGTGAAAGTAGTAGATACGCGTACGGGAGCTATCGTGAAAACCTATCAGAAAACGGATTCTCCCCGTTCATTGATAGATAATAGTGTTTTCTCTATTTGCTGCACAACGACCGGTGATATTTACCTGGGAACTTTATTCGGCTTGCTCCGATATAATAAACAGTCTGATGATTTCGACCGGATACCGGAACTGAACGGTCGGTTTGTGTATGACATAAAGGAGGACTCCGGAGGAAATCTATGGTTGGCAACTTATGCTAATGGAGCCTATTGCTACAATGTGAGTGAAAAGAAATGGAAGAATTATTTGCACGATGAAAATAACCCGAAGAGTCTCCCGTATGATAAGGTATTAAGTATCTTTGAAGACTCTCACCGACAAATCTGGTTGACTACTCAAGGAGGAGGTTTTTGTCGTTTTCAGCCGGATACGGAGACATTTGCCAATTATAATTTGTCGGCCGGACTGCCGAACGATGTTGTATACCAGATTGTGGAGGACAAAGAAGGATTTTTGTGGTTGACAACTAATAACGGTTTGGTCTGCTTTCAACCTACTACCGGAATGATGAAGGTATATACCACCTCCAATGGCTTGTTGGGCGACCAGTTTAATTATCGTTCAAGCTTTGAAACTGAGGATGGTACGATTTATTTGGGTAGCATCGATGGTTTTATAGCCTTTAATCCCAAGAATTTCTCCGAGAACAAGTTTCTCCCGTCTATTGTAATTACTGATTTCTTTCTGTTTGGAAAGGAAGTATATGCTGGTGAACCGGGCTCTCCGTTGGAAAAGAGTATCACTTTCTCTGACCAGCTTGTTCTCCAGTCTAATCAGAATTCTTTCTCTTTCCGTGTAGCCGCGCTGGATTTTCAGGCTCCTAAGACAAGTCGGATTATGTATAAGTTGGAAGGCTTTGATACAGACTGGTTGACAGTTGGTGAAAGCCCTATTGTTACCTACTCCAATCTTCGATATGGTGATTATACCTTCCGGGTGAAAGTTGCCAATAGTGATGGAGTATGGAGTGACGATGAAGTGGTATTGGAAGTACATATTCTTCCTCCTTTCTATCTTTCTATATGGGCGTATTGTGCGTATGCTTTGCTGATTATCGGTTGTTCTTTACAAATTGTTGTGTATTTCAAGAGACGCAGTAATAGCAAACATCGACGACAGATGGAGAAATTCGAGCAGGAGAAGGAACGTGAAGTTTACCATGCAAAGATTGATTTCTTTACGAATGTGGCCCATGAGATACGTACACCGCTAACATTGATTAAAGGTCCGTTGGAAAACATTATATTGAAGAAACAGGTCGATGCGGAAACGCGGGAAGACCTGAATGTAATGAAGCAGAATACGGAACGATTGTTGAATCTGACTAACCAGTTACTTGACTTCCGTAAAACGGAAAGTCAGGGATTCCGCTTGAATTTTGCGAAATGCAATGTAACGGAGGTACTGAAAGAGACTCATGTGCGTTTCACTTCCCTTGCCAAACAGAAAGGTTTGGAATTCACCTTGCAAGTGCCTGAAAAGGATTTTTATGCACATGTGAACCGGGAGGCGTTTACGAAGATTATCAGTAATCTGTTGAACAATGGGGTGAAGTATGCTGAAAGCTACGTACATATATTTTTGGAGGTGTCGGAAGCGGATGATAATAATTCATTCCGTATTCGTACAGAGAATGATGGAGTAATTATTCCTAATGAGATGAAAGAGGAAATTTTCAAACCTTTCGTTCGTTTTAATGAAAAAGAAGACGGAAAAGTGACTACTGGAACAGGAATCGGCTTAGCTCTTTCCCGTTCATTGGCAGAACTGCATCAAGGAACCCTGGCTATGGGAGAAGGGGAAGAAAATAATACCTTCTGTCTGACTTTGCCGATAGTTCAGGATATGACAATCACTTTAACACCGGAACCGGAAGCAGGAATGGACAAGATGAGCGAAATTCCTGCTGGAGAGGCGGAAAAGAAAGATAACCGTCCTACAGTGCTGGTTGTGGAAGATAATCCGGATATGCTTGCCTTTGTAGTGCGTCAGCTATCGAAAGAATATGCTGTATTGACTGCTACTAACGGGGAGGAAGCGTTACAAGTGTTGGATGGTAATTATGTGAATCTAGTGGTTAGTGACGTTGTGATGCCTGTGATGGATGGTTTTGAACTATGTAAGAGAATAAAGTCAGATTTGAATTATAGTCATATTCCCGTTATACTGTTGACTGCGAAGACGAATATCCAGTCTAAGATAGAGGGAATGGAATTGGGAGCAGACGCATATCTGGAGAAACCTTTCTCTGTGGAATATTTGCAGGCTTGTGCTTCCAGCCTTATTCAGAATAGAGAGAAACTACGTAAGGCTTTTGCACAGTCTCCTTTTGTGGCTGCCAATACGATGGCGTTGACAAAAGCTGACGAAGATTTTATAAAGAAGTTGAATGAGGTTATCCAAGTGAATTATAGTAATCCGGAATTTAGCATGGATGATATGGCGGATAGCCTGAATATGAGCCGTTCCAATTTCTATCGGAAGATAAAGGGCGTCTTGGATTTGAGTCCGAATGAATATCTTCGTCTGGAGCGTTTAAAGAGAGCTGCTCAATTATTGAAAGAGGGAGAAAATCGGGTAAATGAGATTTGCTATATGGTAGGGTTTAATTCTCCGTCTTATTTTGCCAAGTGTTTCCAGAAGCAATTTGGAGTGTTACCCAAAGATTTTGTAAGTTAATATTAATTTATAGCTATAAAGATAAGGTAAAAAGGAGCTTTTAAAGGAATGATTTGATGAAAAAGTATGTAAATTTGTTCGTTTTCGTATTCATGATAGGTGCTTGTCTTTCGCAGGGGAGAGCACAGACAAAGTCTGCGGTGAGTTATAAGAATCCGGTTGTAGATATTGCCATGCCCGACCCTACGGTGATTAAAGCTGCAGATGGTTATTTTTATGTGTATGCTACCGAATCTACCAGAAACGTTCCGATCATGAAGTCGAAAGATTTGGTGGAATGGACGTATTGCAACACTGCATTCACGAATAAAACTCGTCCCAGGTTTGAACCTAAAGCTGGAATTTGGGCACCTGACATTAATTATATTAACGGTAAATATGTGCTTTATTATGCAATGTCGGTGTGGGGAGGAGAACAAACGTGCGGAATTGGGGTAGCTACGGCCAACTCTCCGCAGGGACCTTTTACGGATCATGGCAAGATGTTTCGTAGCAATGAGATTGGTGTACAGAACTCGATCGATCCCAGTCTCCTGCAGTATGAGGGGAGAAACTATTTGGTATGGGGCAGCTTCCGGGGAATATATGTTATTGAACTGACTGCGGATGGGCTGTCAATCATGCCGGGAGCGAAAAAAAAGAGAATAGCGGGAACTGCTTTTGAAGCTGTTTATATCCATAAGCACGGCGATTATTATTATATGTTTGCCTCCATAGGAAGTTGTTGTCAAGGAGTGAAAAGTACATATAAAGTCGTAGTGGGACGTTCCAAGAAAGTATGGGGCCCGTACAAAGACAAGACTGGTAAACCGATGTTGAAAAATGGTTATTCTTTGGTGATAGGTGCGAATGATCATTTTGTAGGCAATGGGCACGGTTCGCAGATTATTCAGGATGATGCCGGACAAGACTGGCTTCTGTATCATGGATTTTCAAGATCAACTCCGGAGAACGGACGTATTCTGTTGTTGGACCAGATCAAGTGGGACCAAGAAGGTTGGCCTTACGTAGAGGGAGGATCTCCTTCTTACGAAACACAAAAAGCACCTGTATTTAATAACTGATTTTCAAATAAACCAATTATAATCTTAAATACCACAAGCATGAAACATACCCCTATTAGCAGGCGGGATTTTCTAAAGAATTTAGGCATAGCCGGGGCTGGCACTCTTCTTGCAGCAAGCCCTTGGCTTTCTGCTTTTTCGGAGGTGATGAACACCTCAAACGAGAAGTGTCGTCTGGCAATTATCGGGCCTGGTTCCCGGGGACGGTTTTTAATGGGATTTTTAGCTAAGAACCCCAAAGTCGATATTGTAGCATTGTGCGACATTTATAAACCGTCTATTGAGAACGCATTGAAACTTGCACCTAATGCCAAAGTGTATGGTGACTACCGGGAAGTGTTGGAAGATAAGTCGATAGATGCTATACTCGTAGCTACTCCTCTTAGCTCGCATTGTAAGATCGTATTGGATGCTTTCGACGCAGGAAAGCATGTGTTCTGTGAAAAGTCAATAGGTTTCACGATGGAAGAGTGTTACCGTATGTATCAGAAGCATCGTAGCACGGGAAAGATTTTCTTCACAGGACAACAGCGTCTGTTCGATCCTCGTTACATTAAAGCAATGGAGATGATTCATGCAGGTACCTTTGGCGAAATAAATGCCATCCGTACTTTCTGGAATCGGAATGGGGATTGGAGACGTTCGGTACCTTCACCCAATTTGGAACGCCTGATAAATTGGCGTCTTTACAAAGAATTCTCAAAAGGACTGATGACGGAACTCGCTTGCCATCAACTTCAGATCGGAAGTTGGGCTTTACGTAAGATTCCTGAAAAGGTAATGGGACACGGTGCCATCACTTATTGGAAGGACGGCAGAGATGTGTATGACAATGTGAGTTGTGTATATGTATTTGATGATGGGGTAAAGATGACATTTGACTCTGTCATTTCCAATAAGTTCTATGGATTGGAAGAACAGATCATGGGTAATCTCGGAACGGTAGAACCGGAAAAGGGAAAATATTACTTTGAGAGTGTAGCTCCTGCACCGGCCTTCCTGCAAATGGTGAATGACTGGGAGAACAAGGTATTCGATCTCTGCCTTTTGCCGGAACAAGCTGGGCACCGGAAACAGCAAACGAAAACAAAGGAGAATTTATTATCGGAGAACGTCCCAAGAGCGATGGTACATCATTGTTGTTGGAAGCTTTTGTTGAGGCCGTCATAACACAAAAACAACCTAAAAACATCGCGGAAGAAGGATATTATGCAAGTATGCTCTGTTTGTTGGGTCATCAGGCATTGGAAGAAGAACGGACACTCTATTTCCCTGATGAGTATAAAATAGACTATCTGAACCATCAATCTGTAAAAACACCCGAAGCAATATGAAAGACACGATTGTAACCGCACGACGTAAGAAAATAGAGTTAATCACTTTACTCGTTTGTTTCGTAGTATCTAATTTGCTACATCTTTATGCAATTATTGCTTATCATGCACCATTTACGGAGATGATAACGTCTATTTTTATATAATTATATTTACTTTTGTGCTTTATGCTTTCTGGGGGATTTTGCGTCTCTTGTTTTATGGAATGCAAGCACTATTTAAAAAGAAGAACAGGAGTTGATAGTTCTTCTGCATATTTAAAAATAAAGAACTTAATCAATATCAATGAAAATAAATAATTTATGGTAACACGAAGGGATTTTTTGAAAACGATGTCGATGGCTTCAGCCGGATTGGCATTGGGAACCGGTGATTTATTACATGCGCAAACTGCTTCACCTAAAAAAGGAAGAGGTGACAAAGTGAAGATTGCTTATATCGGCATTGGTAACCGCGGAGAGCAGATTATTGAAGACTTTGCACGGACAGGTATGGTGGAAGTGGTGGCTTTATGTGATGTAGACATGGGTGCCAAACATACACAAAAGATAATGGCTAAATATCCGAAAGCCAAACAGTTTAGGGATTTCCGCCAAATGTTTGATAAGGCCGGTAACGAATTTGATGCTGTAGCAATTGCTACTCCCGACCATTCGCATTTCCCGATCAGTATGCTGGCTTTGGCATCCGGAAAGCACGTATATGTAGAGAAACCGCTGGCGCGTACCTTCTATGAAGCGGAACTATTGATGCAAGCTGCACTTAAACGTCCGAACTTGGTTACTCAAGTAGGAAATCAGGGACATTCTGAAGCAAACTATTTTCAGTTTAAGGCCTGGATGGATGCAGGAATTATCAAAGACGTTACTGCTATCACTGCCCACATGAATAACCCGCGCCGTTGGCATAAATGGGACACTAATATTTATAAACTTCCTTCCGGTCAGCAATTGCCGAAAGATCTGGACTGGGACACTTGGCTCGGAGTTACTCCTTATCACGAGTATAATAAGGATTATCATTTGGGACAATGGCGTTGTTGGTATGATTTTGGTATGGGTGCATTGGGCGACTGGGGAGCACATATCCTCGACACGGCTCACGAATTCCTGGAACTGGGATTGCCATACGAAGTCACTATGCAATATGCAAAAGGGCATAATGATTATTTCTTCCCATATTCTTCCACGATTCTCTTCCGTTTCCCACAACGTAAAGGAATGCCACCGGTAGATATTACCTGGTATGATGGTCTGGATAATCTTCCTCCTATTCCTGCCGGTTATGGAGTTTCGGGACTAGATCCGAACATTCCGGTAACTAATCAGGGAGATACTCCGAAATCTAAGTTGAATCCCGGAAAGATCATTTATACTAAGGATTTGATTTTCAAGGGTGGTAGTCATGGAAGTACTTTGTCTATTATTCCGGAGGAGAAAGCAAAAGAGATGGCAGACAAGTTGCCGAAAGTTCCTAAAAGTCCTTCCAATCACTTCGAGAACTTCTTGTTGGCATGTAACGGTATTGAAAAGACGCGTTCTCCGTTCGAAATCAATGGTGTGTTGAGTCAGGTATTCTCACTGGGTGTGATGGCTCAACGACTTAATACACAGTTGTTCTTTGATCCTCGTACGAAGCAGATTACAAATAATGAATTTGCTAATGCAATGTTGGCGGGACTTCCACCGCGTAAAGGTTGGGATGAATTTTATAAATTATAAATAGAAAATAGCCTTTTCCATTCTTCTTCGAATATAAGGGAGTGGGAAAGACTAATAAATGATTATGAAGAAGAATATCGTATTAACTTTACTTTTATTCTGTGCCGCTTCTTTAGGTGCACAGAATTGGGAACCTCTTTTCAATGGGAAAAACCTGAAAGGATGGAAGAAATTGAATGGCAAAGCCGAGTATAAAATTGTAGATGGTGCCATTGTCGGTGTATCTAAAATGGGAACACCCAATACTTTTTTGGCAACGACAAAGAATTATGGTGACTTTATCCTTGAGTTTGACTTCAAGGTAGATGACGGTTTAAATTCTGGAGTACAGCTTCGCAGTGAAAGCAAGAAAGATTATAAAAAAGGTCGTGTACACGGTTATCAGTTTGAGATCGATCCTTCCAAACGCGCTTGGTCAGGTGGCATCTATGATGAGGCACGTAGAAACTGGCTTTATCCTTTAACGCTGAATCCGTCGGCAAAAACCGCTTTTAAGAATAATGCATGGAATAAAGCTCGTATTGAGGCTGTAGGTAACTCAATCCGTACCTGGATAAACGGAGTGCCTTGTGCTAATATCTGGGATGATATGACTCCTGTGGGCTTCATTGCTTTGCAGGTGCATGCCATTGGAAATGCGGCAGATGAAGGTAAAACAGTTAGTTGGAAAGATATCCGCATTTGTACGACGGATGTAGAACGCTATCAGACGCCGGAAGCACAAGCTGCACCGGAAGTGAATCTGATCGCCAACACGATTTCTCCGAGTGAGACAAAGGATGGCTGGGCTTTATTATGGGATGGCAAGACTACTGATGGATGGAGAGGAGCTAAGCTTTCTACTTTCCCTGCAAAAGGCTGGAAGATAGAAGATGGAATTCTGAAAGTAATGAAGAGTGGTGGCGCTGAATCTGCTAATGGCGGTGATATTGTGACTACCCGTAAATACAAGAATTTTATTCTGAAAGTAGATTTTAAGATTACTGAAGGTGCCAATAGCGGAATTAAATATTTCGTAAACCCGGATATGAATAAAGGTGCAGGCTCTGCTATCGGTTGTGAATTCCAGATTCTTGATGATGACAAACATCCTGATGCAAAACTGGGTGTGAAAGGTAACAGAAAGCTAGGTTCGTTGTATGATTTGATTCCGGCTCCTAAGAATAAACCTTTCAACAAGAAAGAGTTTAATACTGCTACCATTATCGTAAAAGGTAACCATGTAGAACATTGGTTGAACGGAGTTAAATTGATTGAATATGATCGTAACAATGATATGTGGAATGCATTGGTAGCATACAGTAAATATAAAAACTGGCCTAATTTCGGAAATCCGGAGGAAGGAAATATACTTCTTCAGGATCACGGAGACGAAGTATGGTTCAAGAACGTGAAAATTAAAGAACTGAAGTAAGGCGTATTCCATATTATTGTGGGAGATACGTCAAAATTCTTTATGACTTTTTATTCAGGCACGGATTGCGCGAATTTCACGGTTGTTCTAATGAAATAGCAATCGTGTAATTTGGGTAATCCGTGCCTAATTTGTCCTGCTATACGATGCAAGTCCCTATTCAACATATGTATAAGCCGTCCCATGAAGGCAGTGGACTGCTTTATGCCTGGTTTCTTTCTATGCATACACGGGTGGATATTATCCTATATAGCAAGAAAACGGAAGGAGAATTGTTGCTTGTGGTCAATCGTATTTATGATGCATTGTGCCGGTTGGAAAAGATGGCGAACTTTTATGATCCGGCCAGTGAATTGGCTTATGTCAACCGGACAGCTTTTGTTTCTCCGGTCGTTCTTAGCGAAGAACTCTATTCAATGATTGATTTATGTCTGGAATATAATGAGAAGACTCTGGGGTGTTTTGATATTACAGTCCATTCAGAAAATTACAATCAGACCACGATACAATCGGTCCATTTATCAGCTGAACATCATAGTATCTATTTTTCACGACCGGGAGTTGCTGCCAACTTATCCGGTTTTCTCAAGGGGTATGCTTTGGAAACAATTAAAAGCATATTGAATGAGTGCGTGATAGAAAATGCATTGATAAATATGGGAAACAGTTCTGTCCTTGCATTAGGTAATCATCCGGTAGGAACGGGATGGAACGTCAATAATATACTTCTTCATAATGAGTGTCTTACAACCTCCGGTAATGACTCTTCTGAACGTCGGCACATTGTTTCTCCTCAAGATGGGAAATTGGTGGAAGGTGCCCGACAGATATCTGTAGTTACAACTAATGGGGCAATAGGAGAAATATTGTCTACCGCTTTGTTTGCTGCTGACAGCGAACAAACTAAAGCTTTGATGGGTATATATGCACAATGTCGTGTATATATATATCCACCATGCTGAATATATATACTCACCGTGCTGGACATATATACCCACCATATTGGTCATATATATATCCAATGATACTTATCCAACTATATCTGACGGCCTTTTTGAACATATTCTGCTATTTATAGGTCGGTTTCTTTTATCCGTTTAATTGCTTTTTGCCTTACTTTGCGTTATTAATAGTCAATCTAATGTGTATATGAAAAATAAAATTTTATTGCTGGGCTTATTTTGTTGTAGCCTGATTTCGGCAAAAGCACAAGTTTTACTCGACAAAGGAATCGGAAAAAATAGTTTTCCTATTGTTTCTTCATCAACGAATGCAGTTATTTGCTTTGACGGAAAAGATGCAACTGTAGTACGTAAGAGTGCTTCTCTTTTTGTGGATGATGTTCGTCGTGTGACGGGGCAAGAGTTGAAAATGGAGGAAAGCAAGCCCGGAAAAGTATCTGCGCGGTATGCGATTATTGCCGGTACTATAGGAGAAAGCGGATGGATTGATGTTTTGGCATCGAAAAATAAAATAGATACAGCTGCCATTGCCGGAAGTTGGGAACGTTATATGATAGAGGTGGTCAACAATCCCGTTCCGGGCATCAAGAAAGCAATTGTCGTAGCTGGAAGTGACAGACGTGGTACTGCTTACGGACTTCTTTCCATATCAAAGGCAATAGGAGTATCTCCTTGGTATTGGTGGGCAGACGCTCCAATCAAACAGCAAAAACAAGTTAGTGTAAAAGTTGATAAGTTCATTTCTAAAACACCGTCTGTCAAGTTCAGAGGAGTATTTATCAACGATGAGGACTGGGGGCTTTATCGTTGGTCGAAACGCAATTTTGAAAAAGAACGTGGAAACTTCGGACCGAGAACGTATGCAAAAGTGTGTGAACTGCTGTTACGCCTTCAGGCTAATTATCTTTGTCCGGCTATGCATGACGCATCCATGGCATTCCACCGTATTCCTGAAAATCGCCTGGTAGCGGATAGTTTTGCTATTGTCATGGGGTCTTCCCATTGTGAACCGTTATTGTTTAATACGGCAAGTGAGTGGAAGCGTGATAAAATGGGTGAATGGGACTATATCAATAATAAGGATGGAGTCAACAAAGTGTTGAAATCACGTGTAGATGAATGTGCTCCATTTGAAAATGTATATACTTTGGCTTTGCGTGGGTTGCACGACCGGGCAATGAATGCAAGCAATAATATGAGCGATAGAAAGGAAATGCTTCAGGAAGCTTTGATGGCACAAAGGCAAATGTTGGTGGATGCAATCGGCAAGCGTGCGGAAAATATTCCTCAAGCCTTTACTCCTTATAAAGAAGTGCTCGATGTATACGATCAGGGATTGGAACTTCCGGATGATGTGACTATTATCTGGCCGGATGATAATTATGGATATATGAAACGTTTGAGCAGTCCGAAAGAGCAGAAACGTTCCGGACGTTCGGGAGTATATTATCATTCTTCTTATCTGGGTAAACCTCATGATCATCTTTGGATGAACACAACTTCACCCACATTAATGTATGAAGAACTACGTAAAGCATACGACTTGACAGCCGACCGTATCTGGCTGCTCAATGCCGGAGACATCAAATCATGTGAATTTGCTGTTGATTACTTCCTGACGATGGCTTTTGATATTGATTCATTCAACTTTGAAAGAGCGGCAGATTATCGTACCGAATGGTTGTGTGGCATGTTAGGCAACGATTATCGCAATGAATATCAGGATGTAATAAACTCTTTCTATAAACTGGCCTTTGCACGTAAACCGGAGTTTATGGGATGGGGTTACCAGTGGGCTACCGACAAACACGGAAGAGAACGGAATACAGATACTGATTTCTCACTTGCCAATTATCGTGAAGTGGATACTCGTCTGGCTGAATATCGTCGGATAGGGAATATGGCAGAGAAAATTCTGAAAGCTTTGCCGGAAGATAAGAAGGCATGTTATTATCAATCATTATATTATCCGGTCAAAGGATGTGAACTGTTGAATCGTATGATTCTCAACGGACAGAGAAATCGTTGGTACTCTATTCAGCAAAGGGCAACTACCGCAGAATTGGAGAAAATGACTAAAGCTTGTTATGACAGTCTGGAAGTAATCACAAAAGGATATAACTCATTACTTGGAGGTAAATGGGATCATGTAATGACCATGAAACAGGGATTTGCCGCAGCCTACTTTGAACTCCCGGCTCTGCGGAAGGTTAATCTGGCACCTACAGCCTCTTTGGGTATATTAGCTGAAGGAGAAGACATTTTGAAGGGGCAGAAAAGCTTCCATTCACTGCCGTCTTTCAACACATATTTCCGTCAATCATATTACGTAGACGTTTTTAATAAAGGAGCGACTCCTTTGAAATGGAAAGCATCAGTTTCAGATAACTGGATTCTGCTAAGTCAGAAAGCCGGAGAAACTGCTACAGAAAATCGTATAGAAGTCTCAATCGACTGGGCTAAGGTCCCGACTGGTGAGAATGTATTCGGAACATTAGAAATCGCATCTGATCGTGGTGAGAAGGAGAATGTCTATATTTCTGTTTTCAATCCTTCCTCTCCTTCATTAACCGAAATGGATTCTTTATTTGTAGAACACAACGGATATGTTTCCATTGATGCTGCCGGTTTCCACCGAAAAGTAGAGAACAAAGCTATTCAAATGAGAACGATTCCTAATTTAGGAATAGAAAATACAGCTATTCAGCTAGGTGATCCGACAGCCGCTCCACAGCGGACTGCAGGGCGCAGCACACCTCGCCTGGAATATGATTTCTATACATTCGAACAAGGATCAGTTGATGTTTACACATACGTACTGCCTACATTTACATTAAGTAAAGATCGTGGATATGCCGGACATGAAGCGACGAATGTGGAAACGAAATATGGAGTATGCATTGACGAAGGTCCTGTAATGAACCCTTCCACTTCTTCTTTTGAGTACGCACAAATCTGGTACGAAAGTGTGTTGAAGAACTGTAGAATAAACAAGACCACTTTGCATATCGATAAACCGGGTAAACACACAGTGAAAATTATATGTGGCGATGCTGGAACTGTCCTGCAAAAGATTGTTTTGGATTTCGGAGGAATGAAGCGTTCTTATTTAGGACCTCAACCGACGAGAAAATAGGGTTACTTTAAAGATTACTATAGTTGTTTCAACTTTGGTTGATAGAGTTAAGTATGAAAAAACACTTTTTATCTTTGTTATTCTTGTTATTAGCCATGTTTGTTGAGGCTAATCCGGTGGGACAGATGCTGGAACGTCTTCAGAAAGGTCTTTCCAGTCGATTTAAGATTGAGATCCATTCTTCTTCCGATCAGGGAGACGATTATTTTGAACTGTATGGTGGTGGGCGTAAAGTTACAGTACGTGCTAACAATTATGTGAGTGCTGCCTTTGGTATTAATTGGTATTTGAAGTATTATTGTCATGCTCAGGTTTCTTTTTGTAAAGACCAGTTACCGCAATTGCCTGCTGATCTACCACAGGTAAAAGAACGCCATGCGACTAAACTATCTGATAATTTCTATATGAATTATTGCACGTTTAGTTATACCACAGCTTTTTGGGACTGGAAGCGATGGGAACGTGAAATAGACCTGATGGCAATGAATGGTATTAATATGCCGATGGCTATGGTTGGAGCAGAGGTTGTATGGCGAAATACGCTACTGAAATTCGGATATACGCTTTCTGAAGTGAAAGAGTTCTTGTGTGGACCAGCCTATTTCGGGTGGTTGCTGATGGGGAATCTTGAAAATATCGGTGGACCGTTGCCCGATGAATGGTTTAAGGAGCAGATAGTCTTACAGAAGAAAATACTTACCCGTATGCGTAAGTATGGGATGAGACCTGTTTTTCAGGGATTCTTTGGAATGGTGCCTTCCTCATTGAAAAAAAAATATCCGGAAGCTCGTTTGTTGGAGCAAGGGGTGTGGAATTCGCTTCAACGTCCTCCGGTGCTTGATCCTGCCGATCCATTGTTTGAACAGATGGCAAAGGTCTGGTATGCTGAATATGAGAAGCTTTTTGGGAAAGGAAACCTGTTTGGCGGCGATCTTTTTCACGAAGGTGGAAAGACCGGAGGTATTGATGTAACGGATGCCGCCCGCAGGGTACAGACTGCTATGAAACAATACAATCCAGATGCGGTTTGGGTGATTCAGGCATGGTTGGGAAATCCGAAAAAGGAATTGCTGGCAGGACTCGACAGAAAGAATACGCTGATCGTTGATCTTGCTGCCGAGTTTTGGGATAACTGGCGGAAGCGCAAGGGCTTTGATGGCTTCCCGTGGTTATGGTCGCATATTTCCAATTATGGAGGTAACATTGGTCTGCACGGGCGTCTGGACGCTATAGCTACCGGTCCGGTAGATGGTCAGAAGGATTCGGCGGCATCACCGAGCATGAAAGGAACTAGCTCTACCCCGGAAGGTATCGAGGTGAATCCGGTAGTATTTGATTTGTTGAATGAAATGCGCTGGCGTTCGGAGCATTTGGATCTGGATGTCTGGTTGAAAGAGTATTCAGTGCGTCGTTATGGTGTGGAAGATGAAAATCTGAAAGAGGCGTGGACTATTTTCCACCGTACAGCTTATGGTACTTATACCGGTCATCGCCGTCCGTCAGAGTCGGTCTTTTGTGCCCCTCCCAGCTTGAAAAGAGATAAAATCACGGCTTCTGCCTGGAGTCAATGTCGGATTTTCTATGATCCGGAGCTCTTTGCCCAGGGAGTAGGATTATTCTTGCAAAGTGCAGACCGTCTGAAGCAGACGTCAACTTATCAGTATGATGCAGTCGATTTTGTCCGTCAGTATCTTGCGGATTTAGGACGGGAAGCATATTACAATCTGGTGGATGCTTATCGGTCGAAAGATACGAAACAGTTTGATTACTGGTCGGAGAGGTTTCTGCAGCTGATTAAGGATCAAAATGAGTTACTGTCCACTCACGAATGCTTCTTCGTGGGACGCTGGCTGGATATGGCCCGTTCGAAGTCAAAGCAGCCTGAATTGCAGGATTTGTACGAGCACAATGCCCGTATGCTGATCGGGACATGGACGGAGACACTTAGTCCGGTGCGCGACTATGCCCACAAGGAATGGGGCGGGCTGCTGAAAGACTATTATCTGCCTCGCTGGACTAATTACATCGCTTATCTTAAAGGTACATTGGAGGGACGTTCACTTACTGTTCCGGACTCGTTTCAAGTGGAGAAGGCGTGGGTAAATGCACATAATAAGTATGTGCTTGAGACTGGTGTTGATCCAGTGGAGACAGCCAAGAGAATGTATCGTAAATATCATATTTAATCATTACTCAAAAATAGTACTATGAAAGGATTATTGAAAACAGCTGTATTGTTGGTTATTTTCTGCGCTACAGCCATGGCCTGTGGAGGTGGTGGAGAGGATGCATTGGATCATAAGGGAGGTGATGGTGGCGGAACTGGTAATAAGGGCGATCAAGAAGAACCGGAACAACCATTTGTTGCTCATATTACTCCTGTCGACAAACTCAATCAAGGTGTCCCGGTGATTAATTCGCACGCTGATGTAACTTCGCGTTCGTCCTTGAAGATGAACTTTCGGACGTATTCACAATTAGGAGAGAGTGTACTAAAATCTGCCAAACCTAATTATGTACGGGTTAAGAAATTGGCTAATGATGGTTATATCATGTTCTATCACAACAATCAGATTGGTGCCAGTTGTTCTTATGCGACCAGTATGGACTTTAAAACATGGAGTTATAAAGGCAAGCTGTTTACCAATTACAGTATTATCGACAGTAAAGGTGAAAAGAATGACCGGCGTTATTCAAATTGTGATGGGCTGGTACTTTCCAACGGAGATATTCTGGCCGTAGCTCCTATAGGGCTAATAATGGGTATAGAGACTTGCCTAAAGATGCAGGTATTGAAATGAGGCGTAGTACCGATAATGGCGTTACGTGGAGTGAACCGGTCTCAGTGTATCAGGGTGTCAACTGGGAGCCGTATTTGCTGGAATTGTCTTCGGGAGAAATCCATTGCTATTTCACGGACAGTAGCCGTACGGGTATTGAAGGCAAAGACACCGGAACTGCAATGGTCATATCCAGAGATGGCGGTCAAACGTGGATACCTTCATTTGGTAGTATCCCTTACTATGTGATACGGATGAAGTGGGAGCAAGACGGAAAAACATACTTCAATCACCAGATGCCGTCTGTTATTCAACTTAAAGGTAGCGATGAACTGGCGGCCGCTGTAGAAACTAATAACCGTGGAACATATTATATATCACTGGCTTATTCCGGCGAAGATGGTGAATGGGATCATCTTGATGCGGATCAGGAAGGACCGGCTGATAGCGACAATCTGTCTTTTTTAGGCAGCGCTCCATATTTATCTCAGTTTCCATCGGGTGAGACTGTGCTTTCGTATAACCAATCTTCTACTTTCTATATGAAAATGGGGGATGCCAAAGCGCGTAATTTTGGAAGTGCTTATTCACCATTTTCAGGTAAGGGGTATTGGGGAACGTTGAATTTGGTAAATCCGCATCAATTGGTGGGAGCGATGCCTGATACTTCTAATGGAACAATCATGTTATCACAATTTATTCTTAATCATCGTATCAATGCAGTACGCCGTAACGTAAAGGTGGATGGCAACAATAAGGAATGGGTGAATACGGATCATGCGCTTTTTGTCGGAGAAAAATCGCAAGTGCAGGGAACTCTCCGCTGTTCGTGTGATGACAAGAATGTATATTTCCTGGTGGAAGTACTTGACCGGAGCTTGCTGAGAGGTGATTATGCTACTGTTTATCTCTCTCCGGATGATAGTAAAAGTTTGACGAACGGTGCTAAACGGATACAAGTATCAATGGATGGATTGAAAAGTACCGAAACTTATGCCGGCAAGTGGAACAATGCGGAGATGGGGGTAGAAGTGAAAACTTATGTGTGCAATGACACCAATGAAGATCGTATTGACAACTATGGTTATATTGCCGAAATCTCTGTCCCCCGTTCCAGCCTGACTATTTCTTCGGGACAGGTATTGGTCAATTTCTCTATTACCGACAATAAAGAAGAGGAAGCAGTCAGTGATGTGTCTTCTATAAGCCGCTGGATACCGGTGGCGGGATTGTAATCTGATAATAACGTGAATAATTAATTATATAGAAACAATTGTAATGATGAAAAAGAACTATTATTTAATTTGTGTATTGTTACTGGCTGCTTTCTGTACAACCAGTATTGCTACTGCTCAAAATTATTTTGGAGATTTTCCTGTAAAAGCAGATCCTAAGACTGTTGGTAATAAATTGAGCAGACGCTTGATGGAAACTAAACATCAGCTATATTTTGATAGAGGAATACATTATGCTGAAGTATGTACATGGTACGGAGCTCTCCGTTTTGCAGAATTGACGAATAACAAAGAGCTGATCAAGCTATTGAGAAATCGTTTCGAACTATTGTTCCACCTGGAAAAAGAACTCCTTCCTCCACCCATACACGTAGACCAGAATATGTTTGGTTGTCTGCCTCTCAGATTTTATAATATAACGAGGATAAACGTTATCTGGACCTCGGATTGCCTTACGCCGACACTCAATGGGAGCTTCCTGCCAATGCGAATGAAGAAGAACGCAAATGGGATAAAAAGGGATATTCCTGGCAAACTCGTCTTTGGATTGACGATATGTATATGATTACTATCGTGCAGTCTGAGGCTTATAAGGCTACCGGTGATCCTAAATACATCAATAGGGCTGCCAAAGAAATGGTTCTGTATCTGGACGAATTGCAACACCCTAACGGCCTTTTCTACCATGCACCGGATGTGCCTTACTATTGGGGACGCGGAGATGGCTGGATGGCTGTGGGTATGACAGAGCTACTGTTCAACCTGCCGAAAAATGATCCGAATAGAGACCGGATAATGAAAGGCTATCTTTTGATGATGAACAATCTGAAGAAATATGTGAACAAGGACGGACTGTGGAATCAGCTGATAGACCAGCCCGACTTTTGGACTGAAACATCCGGATCTGCAATGTTTACCTATGCTATGATCTTGGGTGTTCAGAACGGATGGTTGGATAAAGAAGAATTTGCTCCCGTTGCACGCAGAGCCTGGTTGGGCCTGTGCAATTATATAGACGATAAAAATGACCTTACCGAAGTTTGTATCGGAACGGGAAAGAAAAACAGTAAGCAATATTATATGGACCGTCCTCGCATTGCCGGAGATTATCATGGACAGGCACCTATCTTGTGGTGTGCTTATGCTTTGCTGAACAATAAGTAAAAAACAGATATATTCTGTTGTATAAGTTGTATAAAAGGAGAGGATGTCCCCACTGATTGGAGACATCCTCTTTCTCTAAATATAACAATATAAAATGATTCCTTATACTGTCGGGTCCGGTGCTTCATCACCGCCGTCATTACCGCCTTCGTTTCCTCCGCCTTCTTCACCACCACCTGAAGGAGCAGAACTGCTGTTTCTGGTTACATCCAGTTTCTGAATGCTGACAGACTTTATCATATTTTTCAGCAACTCCCCCGGAGTAAAGATGATTTTACGGTTTTTCAATGTTTCCGTAGTGACTTCCTCTGCGTTTTCTTGGCTTTTGCATCCGAAGGAAGGACGGAAAGTTCCAAATTCCCCCAAGTTGACGGATGCTCCGATTTCCATATACGTTATCAGAGAATCAATGAGTCCGTCAAGGACGGCTTTTACTGTACCGCGTGGAACGAATCCTACTTTGGTTACCTGATCGCACAGCATCTTAAAATCAACGTTGACTACATTGAACGGACGCGCTACATATTTTTCTGCTTTGGTATCGTCGAAACCAAAGGTTGTTTTTTTGACTACATATTTCAGTGCCATAATTTAATTTTAGTTTTTTAAATAGTTTATAAATCGAGTTTCTGTTTTGTGATCACGATGCAAAGATATGGCATCTGAAATTACTGTGCAAGTTATTTTTCGAAAGTGCGTTAAACAAATAATTAATAATTCGTATGTTGTTGATAATGAACGTTTTTTCGCTATAAGCTTGCCTTGTAGTGTGATAGTACTATTAGAAAAACTACTTCTTTAGATATACGACAGTTTTTCCTCCTCCATACTTCCGGATTATCTCTTCTTTCAAAAACTTATTGAGTAGTTCAATTGCTTTGTTGCGGCTGATTTCTGCCAATCTCATGAAATCGGTACGGGTGATACAGCCATGTTTGTCCAGATGTTGTATCAGGAGGGTACGGCATCTTTCTTCGTTGGAATCGTTATTAGTACGATAGGGTGACTCTATGCGTTCCAGTTGCAATGGTTCCAGACTCTCACGAAACTTTTTGTTAATGCGCAGGTTCACCTTATTTAAATGGATAGACGGAGAACGAATTTCTTTCTTCTCCATCACCGGACGATCACATGTCAGTGATAGGGAGAAATGTCCGATTTCCCCGACTTCTACGGTCCAGCCTTGCGCGAGCCAGTGTTGTAGCTCATCACTGACGGCTTGCAGGCAACCTTCTATCGTGGCTGGACTGAAGCCGTTGGATTTGGATACTAGTTCAACGAACTTATCGGCATTAATGGTGCCTGACGGAATAACACGTGCATAAAGTGCCTGTTGCTCCTCCTTTTTCTGTGGATTACCACTCGTGTATAAATCGTAATAAACGCTCATAGTTACTTTATATTTTTCTTGTTCTACAGATAACTTCTTTCTCTTCATAAATTAATTCGTCCGCCTATAGCCGGACGCAAGTTTGCCTATAGGCGACGTTGCGTTTGCCTATAGCCGGATGAAAGAATGCCTATAGCCGGACGAATTAATTTATGCACTCAAAGATATTACTTTTTTCGGAGAAGGGACTTAGTTTTTCCACAAGCACAGTTTAATAATCAGGATTCTATTTTGTAAATGAATAAATTGTTGCTTTTATTGGACTATATGTTCTATCTTTTTCTGATCAGTATGTTTATTTTTGTACACAAGGCTCATAGTCTTCCTTTTTGTATTGGATCATAGTAGAACTGGGGAGGCTGTCCGAAAAACTTATAGGCCGACAAGTCTGCAGTAGTAAGTATGAAGATTTCCCATTTTTATAGCATGGTTTAACACTATATTCTATGTAGTCTCACTACTTTTTGTACCTTGAAAGCAAATAAAGGCCATGCTTATGACATACAAAAAAGCGAAGACCGCAGACAAGAAGTATTTTTCCCGACTGCATAGATGAATATGTGGAGGTGATGCCTCTGTGCGTTTGTTTGATGTATTTGTAGATAGTTTGGACATGCCCCCCCTTGACTTTGTCCAAAGTATCCCCAAAGGTACAGGTATACCCGGTTATGATCCTCGCGATCTTTTGAAACTGTATATCTATGGTTACTTTTATCAAATCCGTTCATCAAGAAAATTAGCACGTGAATGCAAGTGTAACCTGGAGGTCATGTGGCTACTTGGTAAACTGTATCCGGATTTTCGTACCATATTCGACTGTCGTAAAGATAACAAAGACAGCATAACAAAGGTATTCAAGAAGTTCAACAAGCTCTGTATGGGACTAAAGCTTTTCTTAAAGTCTTATATCTCTATAGATGGTAGCAAGCTCAAGGCAGTCAATGCTAAGGACAACAATTTTACGCTTAACAAATTGGATGACCGCATCAGACGTTTAGACGAACATATCAACTTGTACATGGAGGAACTTGACGCGTTCGACTGGGAAGAAGAGCGAAGTTGTCTAAAGATGAACTCCAACATAAGCTTGAGGTATAATTCATGCAAAGGTCTTTTTTCAAAGATTATTATGACTTTATATAAATAAGTGTTTTATCTCATATTAATGCGAATCAGTAGTTGAAATCACTAGCTGATTCAGTTAGTTAAATTGTTATTATTCAATTAATTATCTCATTTATTTATTTCTTAATCTCCTTGAAAATCAGTATATT
>NZ_QTMZ01000044.1:0-48347 GCF_003602935.1 Bacteroides sp. AM54-2NS | reverse complement strand
GCCCTACGTAAAAACGACAATCTGAATTTGCGCCCTGAAAGGGCATAATTGTATACAGTTCCGCCCTTTCAGGGCTTGTGGCTGGTGTGCTTTTTTCGTAGGGCGTTGCCCTACGCTATATAATTAAGCCCTTTCAGGGCACCCCCAATAAATATATAATTGTAAGAACCGATAAATTCTTATTTAACCGATAAATTCTCATTTAACCGATAAATTCCCATTTATATAAATAAAGATTAACCAAAAACAATTATATCATGGATAGAAGAAAGTTTTTAAAAAACACAGGCTGGTCTTTCCTCGGACTGGCAGCTTCGGGCAGCTTGCTCGGTTCTTGCGCAGCAGGAAGCAAAGAGGCTAAGAAAATTATGCCATCAGCCAGCAACCTCAAAATGTATTGGGGCGACTTACACAACCACTGTAACATCACATACGGACACGGCGACATGCGCGATGCTTTTGAAGCAGCGAAAGGACAATTGGATTTTGTTAGTGTTACTCCTCATGCTATGTGGCCGGATATTCCCGGAGCAGATGATCCCCGCCTGAAATGGGTAATCGATTACCACACGGGAGCTTTCAAGCGTTTGCGTGAAGGCGGTTATGAGAAGTACGTAAAAATGACAAATGAGTATAACAAGGAAGGTGAATTCCTGACTTTTGTAGGATACGAAGCTCATAGCATGGAACATGGAGATCATGTTGCGCTGAACTATGATTTGGACGCACCACTTGTAGAATGTACTTCAATCGAGGACTGGAAAGAAAAAGCAAAAGGACATAAGGTATTCGTTACCCCGCACCACATGGGTTATCAGGGTGGTTATCGCGGTTACAACTGGAAATGCTTTACCGAAGGAGATATTACTCCATTCGTAGAAATGTATTCCCGTCACGGTCTGGCAGAAAGCGATCAGGGAGACTACCCCTATTTGCATGATATGGGACCACGCCAATGGGAAGGAACCATTCAATATGGTCTTGAATTGGGCAATAAGTTTGGTATCATGGCTTCCACCGACCAGCATTCCGGTTATCCGGGAAGCTATGGTGACGGACGCATCGGTGTTTTGGCTCCGTCACTGACTCGCGATGCCATTTGGGAAGCTCTACGTACCCGTCACGTATGTGCTGCAACCGGTGATAAGATTATTATCGACTTCCGCCTCAACGACGCTTTCATGGGTGATGTAGTTCGCGGTAACAGCCGTCGTATCTATCTGAATGTCACAGGTGAAAGCTGTATCGACTACGTAGATATTGTAAAGAACGGGCAGATTTTAGCTCGCATGAGTGGTCCGTTGACTCCCGTTGCTCCGGAAGGTGATACGGTACGTTGCAAAGTTAAAGTTGATTTTGGTTGGAATCGTGAAGAGAAATACGTACATTGGCAGGGCAAACTGTCGGTAGACAAAGGACAGATTCATAGTGTAACTCCTTGTTTCCGTGGCGCAGCATTCACTTCTCCGCAAGAAGGTGAAACTGAATTCCACACACATGTCAACCGTATTGTATCCGTTGGCGACAAGGAAACCGAACTGGATATGTACAGCAGCAAGAATCCGAATACGACTACAGCAGCCATGCAAGCTGTAATCCTTGATGTGGAAATGCCAAAAGACGGTAAGGTCATTGCCGAATTCAATGGCAAGAAGTTTGAACATACGTTGGGCGAGTTGCTTGAAGGTTCACGTTCACACTTCATGATCGGTTGGTTGAGCGAGGCTATTCTCTTCAATCGTGCCATGCCGGAAAGCTGTTTCACTCTGGAACATTACATGGAAGATAAAGAGCCGCAGCGAGATACGGATTATTACTATGTACGCGTTCGCCAACGTGACGGACAATGGGCTTGGAGTTCACCGATTTGGGCGGAAAGAGTGTAATTTTTAAGTATTAAGTATCAAGTATTAAGTATTAACGTGGTATGGAGAAAGAATACGCTATAGGAATTGACCTTGGCGGAACTTCTGTAAAATACGCCCTTATTGATAATGAAGGCGTATTTTACTTTCAAGGGAAGTTACCGTCGAAAGCCGATGTATCAGCAGAAGCTGTCATCGGACAGTTGGTTACTGCTATCAATGAAGTGAAAGCCTTTGCACAGGAGAAAGATTATAAAATTGATGGTATAGGCATCGGAACACCGGGCATTGTGGATTGTACGAACCGTATTGTTTTAGGAGGTGCAGAAAATATCAACGGCTGGGAAAACATTCACTTGGCAGACCGTATTGAAACGGAAACCGGACTTCCGGCTTTATTGGGAAATGATGCCAATCTGATGGGACTGGGAGAAACAATGTACGGAGCCGGTCAGGGAGCCACTCATGTTGTTTTCTTGACGGTAGGAACGGGTATTGGCGGTGCAGTAGTCATTGACGGCAAATTGTTCAACGGTTATGCCAACCGGGGAACGGAGCTGGGACACGTGCCTCTCATTGCCAATGGCGAACCGTGTGCTTGCGGTTCTGTCGGCTGTCTGGAACACTATGCTTCCACTTCTGCTTTGGTACGCCGCTTCAGTCAACGAATAATAGACGCAGGTATCTCCTACCCGAATGAAGAGATTAACGGAGAATTGATTGTCCGCCTTTATAAACAAGGAGATCCGATTGCAAAAATATCATTGGAAGAACACTGTGACTTTTTGGGACACGGAATTGCAGGCTTTATCAATATCTTCAGTCCGCAAAAGATTGTGATTGGTGGAGGACTCTCCGAAGCAGGAGACTTTTACATTCAGAAAGTAAGCGAAAAAGCACGTAGTTATGCCATCCCCGACTGTGCTGTGAATACTCAAATCATAGCTGCCGCTCTTGGAAACAAGGCCGGAAGTATTGGAGCTGCGTCACTTGTATTTACTCAATTATCTGCTCCAAACCTGATTAAATTATGAGAAAGAATTTAGGAATGTTGGCGCTGATTATGGCGTTCTGGTTCACCATTTCGTTTATTACTAATATTCTGGGACCACTCATTCCGGACATTATCCACAACTTCAATCTAAGTGACCTGGCGATGGCGGGATTTATCCCGACCTCTTTCTTCCTGGCATACGCCATCATGTCTATCCCTGCCGGATTACTTATTGACCGTTTCGGTGAAAAACCGGTATTATTCGGTGGCTTCCTGATGCCGTTCATCGGCACCATCCTGTTTGCCTGTATGCATACGTATCCGATGTTATTAGCTTCTTCTTTCATCATCGGATTAGGAATGGCCATGTTGCAAACTGTATTGAATCCGCTCCAGCGTACTGTAGGAGGAGAAGAAAACTATGCATTTATAGCCGAACTGGCACAATTCATGTTTGGCATCGCTTCTTTCCTAAGCCCTCTGGTATATACTTATCTGATTCGTGAACTTGACCCGGCAACCTATACAGCCGGGAAAGGTTTCTTTATCGACTTGTTGGCCGATATCACCCCACGGGAAATGCCATGGGTATCTCTTTACTGGGTATTTACCATCTGTTGTTAGTCATGCTGATTGCTGTCGGTGTCTCCCGCTTTCCCAAGATCGAACTGAAAGAAGATGAGAAAAGCGGGTCTAAAGATTCATATCTGGCTTTATTCAAACAGAAATATGTATGGCTGTTTTTCCTGGGAATTTTCTGCTACGTAAGCACGGAACAGGGAACTTCTATCTTTATGAGCACCTTTCTGGAACAATACCACGGAGTCAATCCGCAAACTGACGGTGCGCAAGCCGTGAGCTATTTCTGGGGATTGATGACAGCCGGCTGTCTCGTAGGTATGATTCTACTCAAGTTGATTGACAGCAAGCGATTGCTGCAAATCTCCGGAATCTTGACCATCATCCTATTATTATCGGCATTATTCGGAAGCAAGGAAGTATCTATGATCGCTTTCCCTGCTGTCGGATTCAGTATTTCCATGATGTATTCCATCGTATTCTCATTGGCTTTGAACTCCGCTTCACAGCATCACGGTTCATTCGCTGGTATTTTATGTTCGGCAATTGTCGGTGGTGCCGGTGGTCCGATGATTGTGAGTACGTTGGCAGATGCAACATCACTCCGCACAGGTATGCTGTTTATCCTTGTTTTCGTAGGATACATCACCTTTATCGGTTTTTGGGCACGCCCACTGATTAATAACAAGACTGTTCGTCTGAAAGACTTGTTCAAACAACGTTGAACGCTGAACAACAAACGACGAATAAAAAAATGCAAAGTTATATGATGAAACAACGAATATCTATTTTTCTCTTGTTCACCATTCTGCTATCCGCCAACGGGTATGCGCAAAAAGGAATCATGCGCCTGACTCAACAGACTTTGATGCACGAGGTACGCGAAACGCCTTCACCACTGGACGGACAGCATATCACTGTCAATCCTCCTCGTTTCATGTGGCCGGACAAATTCCCTCACTTGGGGGCCGTATTGGACGGAGTGGAAGAAGAAGACTACAAACCGGAAGTGACTTACCGCATCCGGATCGCACGCGACCCGGAATTCAAATCGGAAGTGATAACCGCTGAAAGGAAATGGGCCTTTTTCAACCCATTCAAACTGTTTGAAAAAGGAAAATGGTATTGGCAATATGCCTACGTTGACAAGGATGGAAAAGAAGAATGGTCGCCCGTTTCTCATTTTTATATAGACGAGCATATACGTACATTCAACCCGCCTTCTCTACAAGAGGTGTTAGCTAAATTACCCAAGACGCATCCCCGCATCTTGCTTGATGCCAAAGATTGGGACAATATCATCGAACGGAATAAAAACAATCCGGAAGCACAGGCTTACATCCGGAAAGCCGATAAATGTCTGAATCATCCGCTGAAACATTTGGAAGAAGAAATTGATACGACCCAGGTTGTCAAGCTGACAAACATCGTTCAATATCGTTCCGCTCTGATTCGGGAAAGTCGTAAGATTGTAGACCGGGAAGAAGCGAATATCGAAGCCATGGTACGTGCTTACTTGCTAACGAAAGACGAGGTATACTACAAAGAAGGTATAAAGCGTCTTTCCGAAATTCTTTCATGGAAGAACAGTAAGTACTTCGCGGGAGATTTCAACCGTTCCACCATTTTGTCTATGAGTACTTCCGCGTATGACGCATGGTATAACCTGCTGACTCCGGATGAAAAGAAACTACTCTTAAGAACGATTCGTGAAAATGGAAAGAAATTCTATCATGAATATGTCAATCACTTAGAAAACCGTATCGCTGATAACCATGTTTGGCAAATGACTTTCCGTATCCTGAATATGGCTGCGTTTGCTACGTATGGCGAACTGCCGATGGCTTCCACCTGGGTGGATTATTGCTACAATGAGTGGGTATCCCGTCTGCCGGGCCTCAACACGGATGGAGGATGGCACAATGGCGATTCTTATTTCCAAGTCAATCTCCGCACATTGATTGAAGTTCCTGCTTTTTATTCCCGTATCAGCGGATTCGATTTCTTTGCTGATCCCTGGTATAACAACAATGCGTTCTACGTCATCTATCAACAGCCTCCATTCTCGAAATCCGCCGGGCAAGGAAACTCACATGAAAGTAAGCTGAAGCCAAACGGTACACGAGTAGGGTATGCAGATGCCTTGGCACGCGAATGTAACAATCCATGGGCAGCCGCTTATGTACGCACTATTTTGCAGAAAGAACCGGATATCATGGAAAAGACTTTCCTCGGAAAATCCGGAGACTTGACCTGGTATCGCTGTATAACAAAGAAAGCACTTCCCAAAGAAGATCCTACTCTTGCAGAATTACCGATGGCAAAAGTATTCAATGAAACGGGAATCGGTACGATGAATACTTCTTTGGGAGATACAGACAAGAATGCAATGCTGTCGTTCCGTTCCAGTTCCTACGGTTCCACTTCCCATGCACTAGCCAATCAAAATGCTTTCAATACATTCTACGGAGGTAAAGCCATTTTTTACAGTAGCGGACATCGCACTGGTTTTACAGACGATCATTGTATGTATTCTTACCGTAATACTCGTGCGCACAACAGTATTTTGGTGAATGGAATGACGCAGAAGATCGGGACGGAAGGATATGGCTGGATTCCACGGTGGTATGAAGGAGAGAAAATCGCTTACATGGTAGGAGACGCTTCCAATGCTTATGGTAAAGTGACTTCTCCCCTATGGTTGAAACGTGGCGAATTATCCGGTACGCAATATACGCCCGAAAAAGGATGGGATGAGAACAAGCTGGATATGTTCCGTCGTCATATCATCCAATTGGGAACTACCGGAGTTTTTGTGATTTATGATGAATTGGAAGGAAAAGAACCCGTAACATGGAGTTATCTTTTACATACCGTAGAACTGCCTATGGAAATACAGGAACTGACGGATGAAGTGAAAGTTATTGGTAAGAATAAAGCCGGGGGTGTCTCTGTTGCCCATCTTTTCAGTTCGGCAAAAACGGAACAAGCGATGGTAGATACTTTCTTCTGTGCGCCAACCAACTGGAAAAATGTGACGAACGCACAAGGGAAAGCGTTGAAATATCCTAATCACTGGCATTTCTCTTCTACAACAGTTCCGTGTAAAACCACCCGTTTCCTGACAGTGATGGATACGCATGGAAAGAACCGCCCGGATATGCAGGTAGTTCGCAAAGGTAATACCATTCAGATAGGCGACTGGACTATTACTTGTAACCTGACAGAAAAAGGGAAAGCTGCCATCTATGTAAGCAATAAAACGGAAAAGGTTTCTTTAAACTATGATGCCGGTAAAAAGGAAGGTGCAACGATAGTCACAGATCAGGTAAAAGGCAAACAGGTTACTAAAGTCCTGATAGACTATTTACCGGATTTTGAGATTTAATTTCTCCCCGCTTTAAATGAAGAAACATATACTCCTATAAAAACGTTATATTTGCAGAGTAATATTAAATAAAGAAGTAACCATGAAATATATCGGAGCACATGTAAGCGCGTCCGGGGGCGTAGAGTTCGCCCCCGTTAATGCGCATGAAATAGGAGCAAATGCTTTTGCGTTATTCACCAAGAATCAACGCCAATGGGTAAGCAAACCTTTAACAGAAGAAAGTATCAGTCTCTTTAAAGAGAATTGCGAGAAATACGGTTTTCAGCCGGAATATATCCTGCCACATGACAGTTATCTTATCAACTTGGGACACCCGGAAGAAGAGGGACTTCAAAAAAGCCGTGCCGCTTTTCTGGATGAAATGCAACGTTGCGAACTGCTTGGATTGAAACTTTTAAATTTCCATCCCGCAGTTCTCTCAACAAAATTTCAATAGAGGATTGCTTGTCGCTCATCGCAGAAAGCATTAATATCGCTTTAGAAAAAACAAAAGGCGTAACAGCCGTTATTGAGAACACTGCCGGACAAGGAAGTAATCTAGGTAGCGAATTCTGGCAACTGAAATATATCATCGACCGGGTAAACGACAAGAGCCGGGTGGGTGTTTGCCTCGATACCTGCCATACTTATACGGCCGGTTATGATATTGTCAATGAATATGATAAGGTATTTGATGAGTTTGACAAGGAAGTGGGATTCAACTACCTTCGAGGTATGCACTTGAATGATTCAAAAAAAGCAGTGGGCACCCATGTAGACCGTCACGATAGTATTGGTGAAGGATTGATCGGAAAAGCATTTTTTGAAAGATTGATGCAAGATTCGAGATTCGATAATATGCCGCTGATACTCGAAACACCGGATGAAAGTAAATGGAAAGAAGAAATTGCATGGCTAAAGAGCATGGAATAATGTTTTCACCACAGAGGACACGGAGGACACAGAGGTGAATTTAGTTTATGACTTACGCTTGTGACCCTAATTTTAATGCGTAATCCTCCTCCATAAAGTTGAAAAAACATGAAAACATCTGCCACCTGCAACCAAACGCGTGTAATGCACTAGTTGATAGATAGTTGGAGCGTGGCAGATACTGTTGCAGATAGGTTGCAGATACTTTGATCTGCAACCTATCTGCAACACAGTATAAGCCTTGCATAAGCCAATTCTCCAGGAAGGCAAAAGTTTATTGTATACATTAACTTCCCGTTTCTAGGCGGGAAACTGTCGTTTCCGGCATTAGAAATTACAGTTTCCACGGTAGGAAACGAGAGTTTCTAAGGCAGGAAACGACAGTTTCTACGTAAGGATACTGTCGTTTCCCCGTAGAGACACTATCATTTCTCCATAGAGTCACCCCAATTATCCCATAGCTTTACATAAAGGAATCAAGGCTTTTTCTTTGATTATATAACGTGTTGCAGATACTTTATCTGCAACCTATCTGCCGCAGGTATCTGCAACGTTCCAACTACTTATTAACTAGTGTATTACACGCGTTTCGTTGCAGGTGGCAGATGTTTTTATGTTTTTCAACTTTATAGTAGGAAAAACTTTCGTTCATTTCTGCACCGTTTCATTCTTTTTTAGACTGTTCTAAATTTATACTGCCAACACCTATACTCAATAAATATTCGCCATACTCACTAAAGGTTCATACAGTTTCTCTATATCCTGTGAGTCCATCTCTATTTGGACCTGATCTCCAGGCATTAATTTCTGTCCTTTGGGAGGCCAATTCTTACGGTCACGATGCACATTTATAATTACGCAACGTTCCGGTAAACGAAGTTCATCCACAATCTTGCCATCTAAATAAGACCCGCTCATTACTTCTACAGACAATGTATAACGGGGCTCTTCCTTAAAGGCAGGTGAATGAATCATATCATCATATAAAATTACATTGAACGGTTTAATCTGAAGCATTTCCGTAAAGTAATAGGTTAATCCACCTACAACAATGGAAGGATAAAAGACTTCCAAATGTCCCGTAATCTCGGTTATTAAGACAATAGCCGTCAGAGGTGTACGAATGACTGCTACAAGAAATGCCGACATACAAATCAACATGATATAACTGATATTCTCATAAGCAATCACACCCTGTTGAACCATAATCAATCCCACTATTTGCCCCAAAAGTCCTCCTGTCACCAGTGTAGGGATAAAACTTCCTCCCGGTAAACCCGAAGAAAAAGAAAAGGTACTAAAAACGAAATGCAGCAACATCATGCCGACAATCCAAAGAATATGTGTATCCGGATGCATGGCCTGTGATAGCAAGAACTGTTCCCCTCCTCCCGTCAGATTAAACTCGGCCATAGAAATCAGAAAAGCAATAAAAAGCAAATACAGCATCTTCACGTATTCCGGATGCTTAATAGCGGGATAAATACGTTTCATCTGAAGAGTAGTGACAGAAAAGAATTTTCCAAAAACAGAAACTACTGCCGCTAACAAAAGAAATAGTTTCACCTGTCCCCAAAAAGTCATTCCAGGCACAATGGCATCAATATGAAAATAGGGATTGATAGGGAAAATCCAACTGGCAACCCCGCCTGCCACGACTCCTGCCAAAAGCGTGGTAATGGCCGTTTTAGGTGCATCGAACCGCTCGATAGATTCGATAACCAACAATGAGGAAGCTAATGGGGCAGCAAAAGCAGCCGCCAATCCGGCACCTGCACCGGCAGACAATAATTGTTTCCGTTCGCCACTAAGCACCCTCCCCCATTTTGATACCAAATATCCGACATACGAACCTATCTGTACGGAAGGTCCTTCACGCCCCAAAGACAATCCGGTACTTAATGCAAGTATCCCACCCACAAACTTCGCAACCAATTCCAGAAAAGGATGCTTATAATCAACCCTCCCATTAATAACCCCACGTGTTTGCGGAATCCCCCCGCCGGTAATAAGCGGCATTTTCTTCACCAGCCAGGATACGAATACAAGTATTCCCCACATCAACAGGAAAAGAGGGATATACCAATACCACTTGGGATGAGAATCAAAAAAATCATGGCGGAGATTAAAGAAGAACTGTAACAGGTAATGATAAGGCACGGCAACGAGTCCCGTCAGTAATCCTACGAAGATACTGACAAAGTAAAGTCGTGCATCAATTAACTTCAATTTAAAGATTCGCCAACGACCCTTATCCTTCAATTTACCAAAGAAATCAAACATCCGACAAAGTTTTCATTATTTCTATGCACGACATACAACAATGCAAACCCTGCCGAGGTTCCCGAAATTACAATAAATTAGGCACGGATTTCACGATATACGCGGTTCTAACTAAATAAAAGCCGTGTAATCTATGAAATCGTGCCTAATTTACATGCGGAATGTGCCTTATCTAAAGAACCTCCATTTTCACTTTCTTCAAATCTTTATCTTGCGAAGAAGAACCAATCATAATTTCAAATTCCCCTTTCTCTACTCCATACTGCATATTTCGATTCCAGTAAGCCAGTTTATCGGGAGTAACTGTAAAAGTAACCGTTTTCTTTTCCCCCGGTTTTAAAGTAACCCGGGCAAAATCCTTCAATTCCTTCACCGGACGAGTAGCGGAACTATAAATATCACGAATATAAAGTTGCACAACTTCAGTACCTTCACGGTCTCCTACATTCGTCAGTTCAATACTTGCGGTAAACGAATCTTTATCTGAAATCCTAGTATGAGAAAGTTTCAGGCTGGAATAAGCAAAACGGGTATAGGACAAGCCAAAACCAAACGGGTAAAGAGGAGTACTCGGACCATCGATATACTTATGGAAGTATTGCGACGGTTTATGATTGTAAATCATCTGAATCTGTCCACTATGACGGGGAATACTAATAGGAAGTTTTGCCGACGGATTCACCTTCCCGGCCAGGATATTGGCTAAAGCACACCCTCCTAAAGCCCCCGGTTCCCATGCTTGAACCAATGCCTGCACATTTTGCGCAATCCAATTTACACTTAACGGACGTCCGCCAACCAAGACAACGATTGTTGGCACACCGGTTTCGTGTATCTTTTGCACCAATTGATTCTGTGTACCCAATAAATCAAGTCCCATACGATCAATATTCTCGCCACAAGTCTTGCTTTTCTGATAACGTAACGGATTCTCCCCTACCACTACAATAGCCAAATCCGACTTCTTTGCTATTGCAGCCGCCTCGTTCACTTTATCCATAGAATTTTGGCGGACATCATCACCATAATCGTAATAATTCACTTTTGCACTACCAGCAATTTCCCTGATACCATCTAAAATAGTCACCACATTAGCATCCGGTTGTTGAAGTGTCCAATCTCCTAAAATAGTATGATTATTCGCATTCGGCCCTGTCACTAAAATATTCTTATAGTCAGAGAAATCAAGCGGCAACAAATTATTTTCGTTCTTCAACAAAACGATAGATTCCTCCGCCATTTCAAGAGCACTCTGCAGGTGCTCCTTATTAGATAGAGTTTGAGCGGTCTTCTCCAAACTGACAAAAGGATTTTCGAACAATCCGAGACGGAACTTTGCTTCGAGGATTTTAGAACAGGCGCGATCAATCTGCGCTTCCGAGAGTTTTCCCTCTTTTACTAATTCTACAACCTTCTCCAAAAAATCAGGTCCGTGCATACGCATATCCAATCCTGCATCGATCGTTTCATAAAAGGCATCCTTTAAAGTAGGCGCCGCATGATGTAGGTCATGGATTCTATCCACGTCCATCCAGTCACTTACAATAAACCCGTTAAATCCATACTCCCCACGCATTATATCCGTCATCATCCACCGATCCGCATGACAAGGGATCCCATTCAGTTCGTTGTGAGCAGCCATCAGCGTAAAAACATTCGCTTCCTCAATCGCAGCTTTATATGGTGGAAGATACACCTCACGCAATGTACGTTCCGATACATCCATCGGAGCTGCATTTGTTCCGTTCGAGGTTCGCTACCTGCAATAAGATGCTTGGCACAAGCCAAAGCCACTTCCGTTCCTTGACAGTCTTTCCCCTGAAATCCCTTGATGGTAGCCACACCCATGCGGGTCACCAGATACGGGTCTTCTCCAAAAGTTTCACCTACACGCCCCCAACGGGCATCACGCGCTACATCAATATTCGGAGTAAATGTCCAATGAGCTCCTGTTGCACGGACTTCCAATGCCGCTTCACGGCTGATTCGTTCTACCAGCTCCGGATGAAAGCTGGCAGCCTGACCGATAGGCGTGGGATATACAGTAGCCCCACTGACTAAAGCATTGCCATGTATGGCATCAATGCCAATAAGTAAAGGTATCTGCAAACGACTTTTCATAGCCAGCTTCTGCAAATCATTACTTTCTTTAGCCGTCACTACATGCAGGAAAGACCCTACCAATCCTTTTTCCGTCAGTTCCAACAACTGATTGACCGAAAGATTCGGATAAAATCCATTAGCATCATCTCCTTTTGCTATCTTCTGCCCCTTAAAACGTTTTTGTGTTTCACGAATATGTCCGGGGCCGACATACTGGCACATCTGTGCAACTTTCTCCTCTAAAGTCATACGCCCCATCAGGTCCGTCACCCGTCGTTCAACAGGTTGACCGGGCTCCTTATATATTGGTTGCTGTGCCTTACCAAGCAATGTAAACGTAAGCATTGCCATCATCATCCAAACTTTCATTGTCAGTTTATTCCTCATATTTAAGCATATATTTATCTGTCAGTTTTCTTCTTTCTTCCAAAGACATCGTATCATTATACTCCTTCTGCAATTTTACGATCTCTTTTTTAAGTTCTCTGATAATCTTGCATACGCCGGATTATCATACTGATTAGTAAGCTCGTTCGGATCCGCCTGCATATCATAAAATTCCCATTGGTCGATATTATAATAGAAATGAATCAATTTATAGCGGTCTGTACGGACTCCATAGTGTGGCTGCACATTATGCCACTTCGGATACTCAAAATACTGGTAATAAGCAGACTTGCGCCAGTTCTTTTCCACCGATTTATCACCTTCCAGTAATCCTTTCATACTGACACCTTGCATATCAGAAGGAATCTTCACACCAGCATAATTGAGCAATGTAGGAGCAATATCCACATTTAAAGTAAGATTCTTCAAGCGCTGTCCTTCCGGGATATGCCCCGGATAGCTGATAAGGCACGGCATCTGCAAAGACTCTTCATACATCCAGCGTTTATCATACAAGCCATGCTCTCCCAGGAAGAACCCCTGATCGCCCATATAAACAATTATCGTGTTCTCGTAAAGTCCATTTTTCTTCAGATATTCCACTACACGCCCTACCTGATCGTCCACCGAACGCACCACTCGCAGATAATTCTTCAAATAAGTCTGAAACTTCCATTTCTTTAAATCTTCCCCTTTCAGGTTTGCATCCGGTGTCCAATACTGATTCTTGCCGGAACCTCCCCACCACAGCCATTTATTCTTTTCTTTCTGCGAAAGTCCTGTAGGAGGAATCTGTTTCAAATCCCCTCTCGACAAGTGGTTTTCAATGGTAGCCATTGACTCGCCAATGGTCTTTTCGCGGGTACGGTAATCATCGTCGAAAGTTGCAGGATATGGAAACTCCACATCTTTGAATAAATCGAGATAACAGGAATCAGGTTCCCATGGACGATGCGGTGCTTTGTAATGCAGCATCATACAAAACGGTTTATCTTTGTCACGCTGGCTTTCCAACCATTCCAGTGCATAATTGGTGGTTAGCCGGGTAGCATAGCCTTTCTCTTTTTTCTTCTTTCCGTTTGTACTGTAAACAGGATCCCAATACGTGCCCTGCTGACTTGGATTAGCATGAATTTTGTAATAATCGAATCCGGCAGGGTCAGAGAACAAATGCCATTTACCAAACAAAGCTGTCGTATATCCATTCTCTCTCAATATCTTTTGATACTGTTGCTGTGTATTATCAAAAACGATTCCTCCCTCATTCTGATAGAATCCATGAGTGGTGCTATACTTTCCGGTCAACAGACAAGCACGGCTCGGACCGGAAATAGAATTGGTGCAAAGCATATTCTCCATAATCGCACCATTATGTCCAATCGCGTCAATGTTAGGAGTCGGCGCCAGTTTTGCATTAATCCCACCATAAGCACTGACTGCCGTACGTGCATGGTCATCCGACAGAATAAAAAGAATATTAGGACGTTTATCCACCTTCTGCTGGGCTACGACCATAGAAGGCAAAGCAGCCAAGCTACACCCCAGCAGAGACAATAACTGTTTATTTTTCATTGTATTTATTATTTTACTAATTATAAGAATATTATCACTTTCTCTTGTGTGCCTGTGTGCCTTTCCTTTCAGGTTTATCCGCTTTCGGCACTTGTTTCATAAAGTCTTTTCCCCGGCGGGCCAATATCTCCTTCTGAAGCTGTGCGACAATCTCCTTATTCTCCGGTGCATCCGCTACATTCTTCGTTTCCAAATGGTCGTTACGATACAGGAACAGCATGTGCCCTTGGAAATTCCCCGCTTTGTCATTCCATTGAGTATAGCCATAATCGCGGTCGAAATAAGTCACCCCGCTATGCCATTTGATAATAGCACAATCCTTCCATGATTTATCCTCGCCAGTCATCAACTTCATCATGCTTTCTCCTTCCGTATGATGAGGAACAGGCAATCCGACCGCTTCACAAAGAGTGGGATACACATCGACGAACTCAACCACTTTAGGTTCCGCCCCTTTCTTTTGATTACCCGGCACTTTGATAATTAAAGGAGCATTATTCACAATATTGAAGTTTGAATGTTTACACCACTGATTATGATCGCCCAAACTCCAGCCATGATCGCCCAACAAAACGACAACTGTATTTTTGTCCAATCCCAACTTTTTCAGTTCTGCCATTATCTTACCCACCTGCGCATCCGCATAGCTGACACAGGCACGATATCCACGAATCAGCTTCAACGCTTCCTCCTTCGGAATATCACTCTTAGCGGGAATGTTTTTATAATAACGTATCTCATTGTAAGCATGAAAAGCCATATCCGGGAATCCCTCCCGATTGAAATCAAAAGTTTCGGGAACACGAATCTGTTTCGGGTCATACAAATCCCAATACTTCTTAGGCGCATTGAAAGGTAGATGAGGTTTCAGAATACCAACAGCCAGGAAAAAAGGTTGGCCACTCTTCTTCAACCGACGCAAATCTTCCATCGTTTTATCCGCAGTCTTTCCATCAAAATAAGCGTTGTCCGCCACATCCAGACATTCAAAAGGTTCGGGACCACCTCTCTGCTTTTCTACTGACAGGTTCTCATCTCCCAAATAATCCCTCCATGTTTCCGATTTGCCTTCCGGCATCCAGACTTCCGTCCAGGAACGCTCTTTCGCATCATTCTTGCCATGTATTACCTTGCTATTGGAAATCGTGACATATCCGTTTTCCCTAAAATACTGCGGCAGAGTCACCGTACCCGGTGCTTCTCTGTCGATTTCGGCATTTACATCCCAAAAGCGAGTCTGCCCTGGACGTAAGCCGGAAAAAAGCGAAGCACGCGACGCACCGGAAACAGGTACATTACAATATGCGTTTTCAAACATCACTCCTTGGGATGCCAAAGCATCCATATTAGGTGTTTTCATGTACTTTGCACCGTAACAGTTGAGTTCCGTACGCATGTCGTCCATAATCAGAAACAGTACATTTTTCTTCTGTTCGCCCTTCTCTGCCTGGGCATGCATTACATTTGCATGCCCACACAGTAAAGAAGGGACTATAAATAAACTAAACCTATTGATATTCATCGTTTTTAATTTTAGTATCCGTAGTTTTGTTCTTCCTGGCTAATATTTTCATTACGAATAATCTCGTCTGCGGGGAATGGCATCAGTAGATTCTTCTTCACTGTTTCATCTGTAATCTTATACGTATATACAAACTTCACATTGGCAGGTTCTAGCTTCTGTGCTGCATACCACGCTTCCACTTGTGTATTATGTTCTTCCATTATTTTTCTTAAATATTCCGTTCCGCGGCGGCGGATCGTGTACCATTCATCACACTCTCCGGTCAATTCTTTCAAACGCTCACGGAAGATTCGTTCACGAAACAAAGCCTTGTCAGCTTTTTCCCCGGGAGATACGGCAAGCGGATAGACTTCCGTTGCCGGATCAATTACGCCATTACCATCCGCATCACGTGCACGATCGAGCACCTCATTCAAATAATCGGCAGCATCAGACGAACCTATTTCATTGGCAGCTTCGGCCAGTACCATCAACAAATCCGCATAACGGTAATATACAAAGTTTGCATTAGAAGCAGAAGCAGTCATCATCGGGTCGTAATACTTCTTCCATGCCGGATATTCCGAGTCACCCTGTTTATAGACTAGTTTATTATCTCCTGTGCCACTTGTTCCCGCCTTTTTGGTAGTAGGATAAAGCAGGATATTTTTCTTTTTGGCATCTGCGATAAAGATATTAGTATAGCGTCCGTACACGAAACTAGCTTCCCTGCGTGGGTCACCCTCGTCAAACTGATCGAAAGCACGCTGCGAAGGACGCGTCTTTCCCCAGCTTTTTCCTTCAGTTGCTATGTTGCTCATTAATTCGTGACCGACAGGGAAAGTGGTCTCCGTCAGGCGTCCGCTATTGACAGCCGAAGCAAACTGAATTTCAAAAATAGATTCTGCATTGTTCTTGTTGGCACTGCCAAAGAGTTTTGCATACGGACGAACCAGTTTGTACTCTCCATGATCGTACACATCTTTGGCAGCGTCATAAGCCTTTTGCCAGTATTCCGAACCTTCTGTATTGCCCGCCAGCGTCAGATATACTTTGGCCAATAAAGCCTGTGCAGCATATCTGTGCGGATGTCCTTCTACCTTATCAGCCGGTAAAGGCAACATCCCATACGCAGCTTTCAAATCATTAATAATCAGAGTATATACTGCGGAAACATCGGCACGAGGAGCCTGTGCTTCATTATAATCAAGTACAGGTTGCGTCACAAGAGACACTTTACCAAAAAGACGTACGAGATTGAAATAAGTAAGTCCACGAATAAAATGTGCCTCTCCTGTAATCCGGTTCTTTTCCGATTCAACGCTGATCGTACTGGATTTCATTCCATCAATAATATCATTAGCTATACGGACGGTTTCATACATTCCATTATAAGCATTGGTCATATTTACGTCCGAAGGAAGAATGTTCATGGTGGTCAGATTTACGTCATTCGCCTTGATGCTGACTCCCATACCGGAAGTGACACTCAACACATGAAAATAGTTGAATGCATAGCCGTTATACCCCGCCATATTTCCATAACACCCGGCAAGAGCGGCCTTTGCTGAACTCAACGAATTGTAGACACCTGATTTTTCGACGGATGTATCCGGTGTTTCCACCAGAAAATCATCACATGCTACTGCACCGAGCACCACGCATGACAAAAGAATATATTTAAGTGTTTTCATCTTATACTACTTTTTAAGATATACATTTAGAAATTAGCTATCACACCAAAAGTGAAATTACGGGCAGACGGATAGGAAGTCAAGTCAATACCAATACGGTCTGCATCATTGGCAAACGTATTCACATCCGGATCATAACCACTGTATGAGGTAATCGTGAATACATTGGAAGCCGTAAAGTTGAAAGTAAGGCTCTGTATTGTTTTCACTTTCTTCAATTTAAGCAGATAGCTTAATGAGATGTGGGATAACTTCAGATAAGATCCACTCTCGATATAGCGGTCGCTCAACACACCTTTCGGTTCGTATCCGAGACGGGGATATGTATGGCTCTTATTTTCGGCAGTCCACGCCTGAAAGAAAGCATCTTTCCGTACATTCTTATTAGCATTCTTTACATCCGTTTCGTCTATCAGATTGGCATTGATGATATCATTGCCTACCACTCCGTTGAACGCCATATCCAAAGTCCATTGTTTATAATTCAGAGTCGTATTCAATGCATACGTAAAGTCCGGATTGGGATTACCGATTATCACCCGATCTTTATCATCAATCACACGGTCGCCGTTTTGATCAACATACCGCACATCACCGGGAAGCATTTCCGTACCTTTCATCGTGAGCGGATGCTGCTGATTCTCCGCACTGTTATATTCTTCTTCCTGCATAATACCGGCAGTCTGATATCCCATAAACAGGCCAATAGACTTTCCTACCAGAAATACGTTTGCCGGGAATTTGGTATATGTATTATTCCCTACATTTTCGCCCCAGTAACCACGCATATTCTTCAATACGCCGAAATCAGCAGGCGACATTCCCAGTTCTTTAATCGTATTCTTTACAAAAGCTATATTTCCTCCGATTGTCCAGTTCCATGATTTAGTAGCAACGGGAGTTCCTTCTATCGCAAATTCAAGTCCCTTGTTTTCGATCTTTCCATTGTTGACCCACATAGAGTTGTAACCACTGGCATAAGGCAAGGCTATCTGCTGAAGCAAATCTTTTGTCTTTTTAATATAAGCGTCCGCTGTAAACGTCAGACGTTGGTTGAACAAGCCGAGGTCGACTCCTATATTATATTGTTCGGAGGTTTCCCACTTCAAATCCGCATTTGGAATACGTGAAGGAACAATGCCGGGTTCCAAGCTTCCATCAGGTTTCGCTGAACTATTGCTGTTATAGCTTGCCAAAGTTTGATAAGGAGAGATGGCCTGATTGCCCACCTGTCCCCAACCCAAGCGTAACTTCAGATTAGATACTTTATCGAACTCCTTCATCCACTCTTCCTGATTGATTCGCCATGCCAATGCAAAAGAAGGAAAATAGGAGAAGCGGTTTTTCTTATCGAACTTACTAGAGCCATCGGCACGGAAAGTAGCAGTTGCGACATAACGATTGGCATAATTGTACACACCACGCGCCAAAACCGAAAAGAGTTGTTCACCTGTTTTCGTCAACTGATAAGGGTATTGTCTCGCAGCCTGTGAAATTCCGTCAGCACGAAGGTCTTCAGTAAAAAAGTCCTCTCCCGTCACACTGGTTTGTTTCACTTGCTTATTATTGTAGACTACTCCTAACGTTCCGTTCAAATTATGCTTCTTTGTAAAGGAATGATTAAACATCATCAGTGCTTCGGTGTTATACGAATAGGTTGTCAATCCGGCAATACCGGCTTTTCCATTTGTTTGTGAGCCATTAGAAGTCAATTTGCCGAACCACATGGCACGTTCCTTATTTCGATACACCAATCCGCCTTTCACTCTGAACGTTAACCATTTGAATGTTTTCACATCCAATGAGACGTTCGTATTAAATGTATTCTCCTTACTATCATCGTCATAATCAGTAAACCATGCTTCGGGAGAGGTCAGGTCTTCATCGTAATTGGCATAGTCATCACCGGAAGACACTCCTTTATAAGGTTTGAATGAAATCATGTGGCGAACAATACTTGTACGTGTGTTTGCGAGCTTGTCCGTACCCGAAGTCATTGATGTGTTGATAGAACTAAATGCAGAAGTAGTCTTCAGGCTGATACGGTCATTAATCTCCTGGTCGAGATTGAGGCGGATGTCGTACTTGTCAACTCCGGTTTTACGAATGACTCCTTGCTGGTCAGAATAACCGAGAGCGAGATAATAAGTCGTTTTCTGACTCTTCCCACTGACGCTGGCACGATAATTCTGCGAGACAGCCGTGCGGGTAGCCTCATTCTGCCAATTGACCGGGAGTATACCGTCCATCGTCATCGGAGTGCCGTCTTCGCCTATGAATTCTTTGGCATTACGGAAATCAATATAGTCTTTAGTGCCCAACATTGGAATTTCACGCGCTAATGTAGAGAAAGTAACATTGGCACTTACAGTTACGCTCGGTTTCCCTGTTTTTCCCTGTTTGGTAGTGATAAGCACCACACCGTTGGCTCCCTGCGAACCGTAGATAGCCGTAGCAGAAGCGTCTTTAAGAATCTCGATATTTTCAATATCCTGCGGACTGATAGCTGCTAACGGATTTTGTGCATCCGCACGCGAATTACCTCCTCCGGTACCGGCAGACATCGGATCAGCCGTATCTCCCAAATCGGAGATTATATTTCCATCTACTACATACAGTGGAGAATTGTTACCACGCAAAGAACTGGTTCCACGAATGCGTACACTTACCGAACCGCCTGGAGCGGCACTGCCAGTAGAAACCATTACACCAGCAGCTTTTCCCTGAAGCATTTTGTCGAATGAAGTGGCACGGGCAGCTTCTTCAGCGCTGGCCTTTACGGAAGTGACCGAACCTGTCAGGTCACTTTTACGCATCGAACCGTAGCCCACTACAATTACTTCATTGAGTTCCGTAACTTCCGGTTCCAGTTCAATAGTTAATATAGAACGTCCCTTTAAAGCTACATGCTTGGTTTTATAGCCTACATAAGAAACGACAAGTATATCTTCTTTCACACGGTCAACTTTCAAGGTGAATTTCCCGTTCAAGTCTGTAATAGTCCCACTGGCAGCACCTTTCACTTGAACTGTTGCACCAATGACGGGTTGCTTCATTTCGTCCAGCACTGTACCCTCCACTTTGATAGCCAAAGCCAGAGCCGTTTGCAGAAGTAAGACAATCAAGAGCAAAAATTTTGTTTTCATAAGTTTTCAGATTTATTGTGTGATATGATTTATAAGTTCTTGTTTGATACGCTCGTATCCGGGACGGGCTCGTCCTGCATTATCCCATAGGCAGCCCATCCATTTTTCATTGGGTGTATCTTCATCACGTACATTCCAAAAGCTGATACCGACTACTCCTTCATGTACGTGTTTCAGCAAGGTAGATGTCACTTTTCCATACGTTTCTGCCTGTTCGGTTTCACGTGTTGTATCACCGTCTTTAATCCATACGTTCATTTCTGTAATATGAAACTCCAGCGAATGTTGATGACACCAGGAAATAAATTTGTCCAGTCGTTCCACATTGCCGGGTATTTTCTCCCAGCCGGTATCAATATGTGCCTGCCAACCCAGTCCGTCCACCCGGTAGCCTTTCTCGCGAAGATAACTGACTAGCTTTTTCATACGCTCCCACACTACTTCTTCAAAGTTTCCGTGTTGGTTAATGATTAGTTTCACCCCTGAAGGCGCATATTGAGTGGCTATCTCGAATGCCTTATTAATATAAAGAGGAGTACGGATTTCACTTTCTTCATCGAAACCGATAATTGTCCAGGGATTCTCCCAAAGGGATGTTCCTTGGCGGGCGCCAAACCATTCTCCCCGTTTTTGATCGCCGAATACCGGATCTTTCACGTTTTCTTTCGCAATCGTTTCATTCACTACATCTATCCATTGTACATTCGGTTGGTTAGCATATCGGATACATAGTTGTGTCATGTATTCTTCCAACATACGGGTCAGTTCTTCCGGAGTACGATTGTCTTCCTTCACCCACTTCGAGCATTGCGGACTGATAGGGCTATGTAGACGAAGCCGTATTTTTTTATCTTTGGCATAGGTAATCCAGTTATCCGGCAATTCCCACCGCCAGGAATCATAAGTAGGATGAATATAACTCTGCTTAAAGTCATTAGCCGGAGTCATATAGTCAAACTCACGGGCGGCTATCCGGCCGGAAAGTTCATCTATCAGTTTTCCATGATTGGCGGTTCCGATATAGAAATTACCATTATAATAATTGGTAACGATTTCTTTGATGGGAAGCTCATCAATTCACTTTCCGGAATAGGGACTTTTTGAGGAATCTCCTGTGCACAAGAGATCCAATGGATGCACAACAAATAAATTACAGGAATTAGTTTTTTCATAAGCATTACATTAAAAATGATAGGGCAAAAGTAAGCCTATCAGCGTATCAAGAGGTTATTTTTCCGTTTTATAAGGTTTGATATCCGGTCATTCTATCTTACTCTTCATCTAATCTATTAATAGATAAGTTGTTCGTTCCTTAGTATAAACTTGTTGCCTACCTGTTGCAAAGTTCCTTTTCTCTAATTGTAATCTATAAACGCAACTTGCGTTTATAAAAATGCAAGCTTTGTTTTTATAATTGCAAGCTTCATTTATAAAAACAAAAGTTGCGTTTATAGTTTATCAGTAAGCAAAAGCAAGTTATCTATTAATCAAATAGAAGTTTACCAGTAATGGAAAGGAAGTTTGTTATTAATGAAACAGAACTGATCTGACCGTATCTCCATGATACGCCCGCATCAATGGCCTTTCCGTTGTACTTTGCCGGTTTGCTTTTCAGTCCTTTTCGCGTTTTTTTCTACTTTCTCCTTCTTTACTTTCGCTGAAAGTGGTTTTAGTTTTTCAAGCGGGATAAAACTTTTCAGCGTTTGCGCTTTTGCTTCATTGCCGGAGATGATATTTTTTAGTTCACCATTATCCGACTTTAAATCAACGTACATTTCCCCGCTGTTTTTGCCATCAAACAGGGTATATTTGTTTGTACCGCTAATGACATTCAGGAATCCGTCTCCTTCTGTATATAAGCTTTGCGCTGGGGAGCTTTACCACGTCCCAACACACGATCGGCCAATGAAAGTCCGTCGGTTTTAGCGGGAAGAGGTATGCCAGCCAACTGGCAAATGGTAGGAAGCAAGTCGGTTCCGTTACATACCAGTGAATTGTCACGTTCACCATGTGCTATTCCACGGCCACAGAAGATGAATGGTACCCGTTGACATTCGTCATAAGGTAGATTCTTGGTTACAGTGTGGTGGGCACCTTGCATTTCTCCATGATCGGAGGTGAAAACAATGATCGTATTGCGTTTCAATTCCGGATGCCGATCGAGAGCGTCCAAAATATGACCGATATGGCTATCCACTAAAGCAACCAATTGCCCATAAGTCCAGCGATATTTGCGCCAATACCAATCAGGGAAGTCTTTATAAGGACTTTTCTTCATATCAGGAAAACCGTCAGTCTTTGCAAAATTAAAAGGAAGTGCGGGAGCATGTTCACGGTAAAACTCTACCGAATCGATTGCGGCAGCACGGGCACGCATCTGACGGACACATTGGGTTATCAGGCTTTTCTTACCTTCTTTTTTACCGATTACTTCGGAAGAAAGATTGGTCGATGATTCCAGGCAGATATCATGAGGATTAAGAAAAGAGGCAACCAGCAGGAACGGTTTACTTCCGGCTGTTTGTGGTTGTGTCGCCTTTTCTTCAATCAGTTTGCCGGCAGCCACTCCCAAGCCGTCACGTTCGTCATCGGTAAAGTAAGTTTCAAAACCATACCCTGCCGGAGCAGCAAATTTAGACTTGCCCTCTTTGGCGGAGAAAGGCAAATGTACTTTTCCACCGTAATAGGTTTCATATCCGCCACGATTGAATACTGCTCCCATTCCATTTTGAGCAAGCATCGCACGGACTTCGGTTTCGTCGGCCTCCGCACACTGATTCTCACGAATACCATATTGTCCGCCGAACATTCCGGTGAAAAGAGCAAAACGTGAGGGGACGGATACAGGATTAGCACAATAAGTACGAGTAAACGAAATCCCTTCTTTGGCCAGGCGGTCTATATTAGGAGTGGAAAAATAGGAACCGCCATACATGTCAGCGTGTGCACTAATGGCATTATAAGATTGCTGATCGGTCATTATCAGAATGATATTGGGCTTGGTTGTTTGTGCTACAACCTGCATTGCCGGGAGCGCAAAAGCTCCGAGAGTTATTTTTGTTAATAGTTTCATAAGGCATTTATTATTTCAGAGTTTGTTTTTTCTTTCCGTATTTCTTATCTCCATTCGCATTATCTCCAGGATTCAGTTTATTATCATTATGGTTCATTGTCTTAGGGTCGGCCATTTTCACATTCATTTCTTTCCGCCAGTCATTCAGCTTTTGCATCAACTGACGGGTGATTTCCGGTTGCTCGATGGCCAGGTTATGGTTTTCTCCGGGATCAGATTGCAAGTCATAAAGCTCAATGCGGTTCTGCTGATAGAAGTCGAGTAGTTTATATCGGCCGCTACGGATAGCAGTCGAAACATAATCACCTGTTGAAGTGGGACGCTGCGAAGCTTTATGCCAAAAAAGGTCACGGGCAGCCAATGCGGGTGGATTCTTTCCAGTCAAGGCTGGTTTTAAACTCATTCCGTCAAGTTCGGCTTTCCCGTCTACGGGTGCATTGCAAAGATCGGCCAGCGTGGGAAGTAAGTCGAAGCTCATTACGGGCAAGTCACATGTTTTGTTTTCCTTCTGTCCCGGAAGATGAACAAGCATTGGGACACGTAAGCCTCCTTCGTAAAGATGCCCTTTACCAGCCTTCAGAGGCGCATTGGTAGTAGCCAATTCACGTTTGTTTCCCCGGTTTGATAGTCCGCCGTGGTCGGAAATGAGTACGATGATTGTATGGTCATACTGTCCGGTGGTTTTCAACGCTTCGATCATCTTTCCTATTCCCTCGTCTACAGATTCAATCATTGCTGCATAGACAGGATGATCCTGCTGGGTCTTGCAGTCACCCGCTTCTTCCTTTTTCATAGGATCTTCTCCCAATCCCAATTTCTCAATCTTCGTTTCATAGCGGTTTATCATCTCCTGCTTTGCCTCCAAAGGGGTATGAACGGCATAAAAACTACATATTGCGAAGAATGGCTGCGAACGTGGTGTTTTGAGATAATCCACCATTTTACGGGTCATATAATCCGTTAGGTATTCACCCGATTGAGCATCTTCCATACCGTAAATCAGTTTATCCGGATTGGAAGTTCCCGGTTTGTTGAAAGGAGCAAAATATGTTCCTGTAGAACCGGCTTTTCCTGCACCGATATTTAAATCAAAACCTTTGTCTTCGGGCATCGTTTTACCGTCGCTTAGATGCCATTTGCCTATAATACAAGTGTTATATCCGGCTTCCTTAAAAGGCATAGCTATACAATAGCTGTCGGCATCCACTTTACGGTCATCGGTTTTGGCTCCTGTCTGCGGACGGGCACAATGCCGACCGGTTATGAGCGAATAGCGTGACGGTACACTTCGTGGATAGGCCACGTATGCCTGCGAGAAGTTGGTGGATTCCTGTGCCAGGTGATCTATATTCTTTGTTTCATATAGTTTAGAACCGGTAAGAGAAAGGTCGTGAGCCCCCCAATCATCCACCACAAGCATTAAGACATTAGGATGCTGCATTGTATTTTGAGCCTGCACGCACGCAAAAGGTATCACAGTGCTTGCCGCTACGAGTTTCAGAGTTAGTTTCATAAGTTATTTGTAGTCAATTAATGGTTTCCGATTATTTTTCATTTCTAACAATTCGAGTCTTTTTATATTCTTCCCAATACCTCTTCATTTGGTGCAATGCGTCTGCATAATCACTATTTGCTGCAACATTAACAGTTTCATCCGGGTCTTTAGCATAATCATAAAGTTCTTCCGCAAGTATCTTTGTCGTATCTGTTTTCTTATCTTTCCAGTTTAGCCAGACTGTATAACGGTAACGGCCGTCTCGCAGTGAATATCCCATCTTACCTACTCTTGGATATTGGCTCACTGCATAAGGTTTAATGTTTACGACATCTTTCTTGCCTTTCACGACCTCTACTAAACTTTCTCCGTCCAAATTCAAGGGCTTTTTCAGTCCCGCCAAGTCGCACAAGGTAGGATAAATGGAAAGAAACTCTACCGGAGTCGTTACTTTTTGTGCAGGAGATGAAGGATCTATCAATAAAAATGGAACATGAGTAGCCTGTTCGAAATTGGTGTGTTTATTCCACAATCCATGATCTCCCAAATGCCAGCCATGATCTCCCCACAATACAATAATCGTATTATTCAGGCAACCGCTCTTTTCAAGAGCTTCCACTATCTTACCTATTTGAGCATCAATATAAGAAATGCAGGCATAATAACCATGCACCAGTTCACGAGCTTTCTCGTCGGGAATCTTCACATTTTCAATATCCGAAAAAGAAATAAGAGAGGGAATATCGGTGTACAATTGCAGTTCACCACATTTATGATAGGCAAACTCCGGACTCCCCACCGCTTTCTTCCGGTAGGTAGCCAAAGGCATCGTTTCACGATGATATAAATCCCAATACTTTTTGGGAGCACAGAAAGGCAAGTGAGGCTTTTTGAATCCTACCGCCAGAAAGAAAGGTTTATCCGAATGACAATTGGTCAGAAAACGAACGGCTCCGTCGGCAATAGCTCCGTCATTATAGGCATTGTCGGGAACATCCGTACACTCTGTGGTAGGTTTCACATATTTCTGAATGTATTTCTCTATTTGATTTTTCTTATCCATACCTTTCGCCTGCGCTTCTTTATGGTATTTATTATAAAGTCCACGTATTTCCGGACTTTGATATTGAGCCATTACAGGTTGTTCGAATCCGGCATTTATAAACTGGGCATGTTCCATATATTCTTCCGACCAGGAACGGGCATCCTGTTGTTTATCGACCGAACGGGGATCGTAGATTTTTCCGATACCTGCTACTCTATACCCGTTCTCCTTAAAGTACTGCGGCAGGGTGACAACATCCGGATTCTGCGAGCGAATCAATGTTTTAAGATCCCACACACGGGTACGATCCGGACACATTCCTGTCAACAGACTGGCACGTGTTGCTGCCGACACGGCCTGCTGACAATAAGCTGACATAAAAACGGTTCCTCTTGTGGACAAACGGTCTATATGAGGAGTCTGTGCCACGGGATCACCATAACAACCAAGCAAAGGCTTAAGATCATCTACAGCTATGAACAATACATTTTTCCGGGACAGTTGCGTTTCATCAATAACAGTTTGTGCATTCATTACAAGAGGCAGACAAGTACTTGCCAAAGCGGAAACTGCAACTGAATAGGGTATTAGATTCTTCATCATATACTTATTTTAAAATTAACACATCATTATTTCACTTTACATAAATTGGAATTCTACCGGTTCGGAGTCCTTATAACCAATCCGTTCCAGCTTCAAGACAATGCATTCTCCTGCTTTCAGAGAAACCGGACTTGTATACAGATGCCAGTTACCTTCTTTATTCTTTATCCGGTAAATAGCTGAATAAATACTCAAATCATTCTCTACATATACTTTCCCATTTTCTGTTCTCAAATGAGGGCGTTCACAACAAGGTTTCGTTCCTTCCGGCCACATTTTATTCACGAAATATTCTTCCGTTCTCTGCTCCCAATCAATATTGAACGGCTTTATCCATTCTTTCTGATAGGCAGCGCGCATCTGTTTCAATACCTTTTGATAACCAGCATCATTACACAGATTATGAATCTGATGCGGATCTGCGGTACAATCATATAATTCTTCTTCAAAAGCCGGTGACATGAACCAACGTTCTTGAACAGTATCTAATTTTCCCTCCTCATGGAGCCGTAACATCTCCTGCATCATCGGCATATCCAAACGGAACTTCACAGGACGGTAAACCGACTGTTGAGACATATAATTCCGTATATAAAGATAACGTTCCGAACGAATGGACGCACGTTTTTCTATCTGTTCATCAAAGCGATCGGTTGCACCAAACACATATTTTCTTTTTTCAGTCGCTTTATAGGGGCCATACATCGCTTGTCCATGCATATAGGACGGAGGAACTATTCCTGCAAGTGATAATATCGTCGGAGGAATATCTACGAACATATTCAGAGATGTATTCTGTGTACCTGCCCCTCTTCTGTCCGGGAAACGAATCATAAAAGGAACATGAGTCCCCGAATCCATAATCTCACGTTTAGCACGCGGCAGAGGACCTCCATTGTCCGAATAGAATAAGACAATGGTATTTTTTGCACGCTCGCTTGCCTCCAGTTCCTCCAAGAGTCTTCGGAATTGTTCATCCATCTTTTTTATATTAGAGTAAAGAACGGCATGATCATGACGCACTATTTTAGTGTCAGGGTAATAGGGAGGCAAAACAATATCCTCCGGTGAAACCACCAAAGGCAAATCTGTATTTTTCCATATAAAAGACTCATGTGTGACATTCAAATTAAAGATAGAAAAGAATGGTCGGTCGGCAGGCGCCTTCTTCCAATGTGCCTTTCCTCCTTGCTCATCCCAGGCAGAAACAGGTGAAGTGAACTGATAATCGGTTTTTGCATTGTTCGTACAATAATATCCTTGTTGCCGCAAAAATTCGGTATAACATTTTACTCCTGCAGGCGGAACAACTCCAAACTCTTTATTAAAATAATTGGAACGCATATAATTAGCCCCATCAGCTGAAGCATACCGTCCGGTTATTAATGAATAACGGCTGGGAGAAGATACTCCCACGCATGTATACATATCAGTATGCAAGATAGCTTGAGCCGCAAAAGAATCGAGATTAGGGGTTACTGCAACTTTATCTCCATAACATCCCAGGTACGGACTGATATCCTCACAAACAATGACAAGAATATTGGGCCTTTCCTTCACCGGCTCCATCGGGTTTTGCATGGGTTGCCGGGCAATTCCACAGGTAGATACTCCTGCTAATAACAAACTGGAAATCATCTTATAATTAGTATCCATGTGCTACTGTTATTAAATAGTATTAAATGAAAAGTGTAAGGCAAAGATAGGCATTTGGACAAACTGGAAGGTTTCATATCCGATAAAATAGGTTTCATTTCCGGTTTATCTATACAGGAGGTATTCCTACTATGCTTAAATTCGCTATCTTTGTCTGAAAGTGATGACTACAAAAACCAATTTTGAAACCATGAGACAGACGCTACTACTACTGTTTTTGGCACTCATATTAATGCCGGATACAATCAACGCACTGCCGTTTAAAGAAATATCGACAGACAACGGTTTGAGCAACCGTCGTGTGCAAGAATCAATTTTGGATGATAACGGGTATATATGGTTTGCCACCCGGTCTGGGATTGACAGATACAATGGAGAGTTTTTTGTGCATTATACTTTATCAATATCTGCTGAGAATGAGGTAACAGAGCATCCCAGAGGCATCCTAATCAACGATCAAAAAGAAATTTATGCTTTTAGTGAAGCAAATATCTATAAGTTCTCCTATGAAACGGACTCTTTTCACCAAGTGAACAATGTCAATCTCACGCAACGTGAAGCTATTAATGCAATTACCTTCGACCCGACAGGACATTTATGGATTGGTACTACTGAACATTTATACAGATTCAATACAAACGATTCCACCTTGCAATCCATCAAACAGAAAGTGGCTGTTCACTGCCTGCTTTTCGAAAAAGAAAAACATGGTTGGGCAGGAACATCCAAAGGGGTTTTCCACCTTGTCGAACAGGAGGATGAAAGTTATCTACAGAAGGGAGAAATATCTTTCCGCACTCAACGATAAACGGATACAATCATTGTATCACGACTCATTGACTCATCATCTATGGATTGGTACTTTTTCTCACGGCATTTATATCTATAACAAACCACAGAAAGAACTGATTGCAGACAAGGCTGTTCACCAAGCTGTTCCGGTACGAAGCATCACCTCCGTAGGAACAGACCGTATCTGGGCAGGAGTAGACGGGGCTGGAATTTATGAATACAACAGATTTACCGGGGAACGTGAAACAGAATATTCTCACAATGCCACCGGATACAAGTACCTGAAGGCAAATACGATCTATCATATCTTAGATAATAAAAACTCTATCTGGGTATGCACACATACAGCCGGAGTATTTGTGTACAATAAAAACCGACTGGTAAGCACCACTTATCACCACATAGAAAATAACTCCCAATCGCTAGCCAACAATCATGTGAACTGTTTACTGGAGGACGACCGCAACCGCTTATGGATAGGAACCAACCAAGGTATCAGCCGATATGATCAAACAGATGGTCAATGGCGTCATTTTTTTCAGAATGACCAGAAAGATAATGCCGTCATTCTCTCACTTTGTCAGGATAAAGAAGGGAACGTATGGGCAGGAGGCTATGCCAGTGACGTAATCAATATCGACCGTAACGACCGGATTCACATCATCGATCTTCCCAAAAAGGAAGGAAGCAAACCAACCAAGAATTATATTTATGCCATTACGCAGGATCAGGAAGGCAACATTTGGTTAGGTGGAATCATCAACGAACTGATGAGATATAATCCTACCACTCACAAGGTGGATTATTATCCCATCAAAGGTATTAACCAACTTCTTACTTACGGAAAAGATACACTATTCGTTGCTTCTACCAAAGGAGTGATTATCTTCAATATCCAAACAGAGAAAGGTGATTACCTGCCGTCGGAGAAAAAGAGAAGAGTATGCAATTTATTACTCAAAGCCTCTGTATTCCCCCTTCCACCCCACAGCAACTTTGGATTGGAACAGAAGGAAAAGGAGTACTCTGTTATCAGTTGACTGACGGAACAACCAAACAATACACACAAGCGGACGGTCTTTCTTCCAACAATATTTGTGGAATACAATATGATGGACAAGGACGTATCTGGGTCAGCACCGAAAACGGTTTGAACTGCCTGCATCCCAAACATGGACGGATCGATGTGTTTTATGAAGCGGACGGACTGCCCGACAATATCCTCAACTTCCGTTCCTTTTCACAGTTCCGCAATAACCATATCGTATGGGGAACTCCCGAAGGGGCTTTTGAACTGAACCCCGATGAATTTGCCCAAAAGGATGAGACTTCTTTCAATCTCCGTTTTGAAGAATTCGCTCTGTTCAATGTGCCGGTTCGCCCCGACACAAAAGGTTCTCCCCTGCATACTGTGATTGACCGCACCGAACAGATTGCCCTGACTCACGGACAACATTCCTTTTCTTTCCGCTTCCTGAATTTAGGATACTTGAATGTATCCAAGAATCTATATAGTTGGTATTTGGAAGGCTTCGACCATGCATGGAGTTTACCAACCGACCATCATCATGCTGTATATACGAATATCCCTCCGGGCAATTATACGTTCCGTGTCAAAGTGTTTAGCGGAGGTGATGAAAAGAATTATCAAGAGAGAAGTATTCACATCACTATTGCTCATCCGTGGTGGAATACCCCGTTTGCATGGGTGTTATATCTTTTACTTACCGCACTATTAGTCTATTTCCTGATTAAAGCGTATAAAGATCGCATGGATGCACGGGATTCAGATCAAAAGATCCGTTTCTTTATCAATATAGCTCATGATATACGCACACCGTTGACACTCATAAAGGCTCCTCTGAATGAAATCGAAAATGAGCCTTTGACAGATAACGGACATTCCGCTCTTACCTTGGCACAACGCAACACGGAGAAGTTATTGAATATGGTGTCTCAACTGTTGGATTTCCAAAAGATAGAGCGCGAAGCGATGACGCTGCAAGTGGAAGAAACAGAAATGTCCGCTTTCATCGGCAGCGCGGTAGGCAACTTCGAACCGCTTGCACGTGAAAAAGGAATCAGCCTGCACACACAAATCTCCCCCGAAGGAGAACATCCTATTTTTATCGATCGCCGGAAAGTATCTCTTATTTTGGATAACCTGATTTCTAACTCAATCAAATATACGTGCCAGCACGGGAATGTATGGGTGAAATGTTCACTCACTGATGGGAAATTAGTACTTGAAGTAGTAGATGACGGAATAGGTATATCTACCCAGGCACAAAAGAAATTGTTCAACCGTTTCTACCGTGCTGAAAACGCTGCCAACTCCAAAGAAACCGGTAGCGGCATCGGGCTCTTGCTTACCAAGAAAATGACGTTATTGCATAAAGGCAGCATCGACTTTTCCAGTACGGAAGGAGTCGGAACGACTTTCCGCATCCAGCTTCCTGTATCACAGAGTGACTACAACAAAACGGAACTTATACAGAAAGACTTTCACCCGAAAAAAGAAGTACAACAAGAGAAACAACCAGATGAAGCGGGGAAAATCAAGATCTTGCTAGTAGAAGACAACGAAGAATTACGGGAATACCTCGCCCGTTATCTGAAACAGGATTATTCTATTGTAGAAAGTGCAGACGGACAAGCGGCTTTGGAAGTTGTACGCAAGGAAAATCCCGATTTTATCATCTCGGACGTAATGATGCCACTTCTTTCGGGAACTGAACTCTGCAAACAACTTAAATCGAATATTGAAACCTGCCATATCCCATTGATTCTATTGACGTCACTCGCCGAACGCGAAGACATCATCAAGGGGCTGAATGCAGGAGCCGACGATTATATCACAAAACCGTTCGATCCTGCGGTATTGAAAAGTAAAATTGCTTCTATAATCAATAACCGTAGCTTGTACAGAAAGAAATATATCGACAAGTCCGCTTTCAATGATGAGTCGTTGCTTGTAAACGAACTGGATAAACAATTTATGGAACAGGTAGTGGAATACATTGAAGAAAAGATGATGAATGAAGACTTTTCTATTGATACACTAGCTATGGAGATGGCTATGAGCCGGTCTGTATTTTTTAAAAAAATAAAGTCTCTGACAGGACAAAATCCACAGGAGTTTATCCGTGATATTAAGATGAAACGTGCTGCCACGCTTTTGCGTGAACACAAATATAGTATTGGAGAGATTGCTTATCTGACAGGTTATCCGAATGCTAAATATTTCAGTACAGCATTCAAGAAATACTATGGTTGTACTCCGAGTTCATTTGTGGAAGATGAAATCAGTGCCCCATCATATTCAGACGAAGTATAGCGTGTACCATAAAGTATGAACCCAGTGCATTATAATCTGTGTCGCGAATGGCAGTAGCAGTAATCGTACGTATCATTGAAACGTCCTGACGAAGAATATCGTATATTTTGAAGCGGAGAAGGATTTGTTTCCGCTTTAGGAAAGCTTTCGACAACTGACAGTTCCACATCAGGTTTTCGCGAGCATAGCCACTATAACCATAACCGGAACGTTGAAAATATGTAAGATCACTGAATAGTTCTATGTTCCACGGAAAATAATACTGTATTTCTGTTCCGAAACGATAATCATAAGTCTCCGTACGTGTCTCTTTTACATTATTATAGGAATTATTATAAAGTAACTCCGCACGGGCACTGATTTCCATTTTTTTTGTCCGGTAAGTTAATTGCAGGCGTTGGCGGGCTGTCAAATGTTTCACTGTGCTTTTCACAGGAGCTTCTTTGTTTATTGTGCTATAGCCGTTCTGATTTCTGCATTGCAAATATGAATAAGTACGGAACCTCCAATTCCGGTTCTTGAAAGGAGTATTAAGAGAAAAAGAACCCATAATACGCCAGTTTCCGTTCATATTAAGGGGAGTGGTGGTCCGCACACCGGATTCACTGTCATAAGTCACCTGATTGGTAACACTATTAATGGTGTTCTCCGCCAAAACAGCAGCAACCATATTCCGTTGATGCTTGGCATTATATGAATTGAAGTTCAGCGTAAACGTATTCGTATAAGAAGGTTTCAATGAAGGATTACCGACCTTGATATTTAACGGATTGGTGCGATCTGTTATCGGTTGAAGATCGCGTATATTGGGCTGGCGACTTTTCCCCCGATATACAATCTGCAAACGGGTACGCTTGGAGAACTTATAGCGGAAATTGACGGTAGGAGAAACATTAAAGACTGATTTTTCCAATGGTTCTTCCAACGATTCTTTTTTCTCTAAAAGAGAATGGCTGACAGACTTTTGGGGTTCAAAGTCAGCACCTATATTATAGTTGTATTTCTTCCGGGAAGTGCGGATAGCAAGATTAAACAGGTGATTGCTGTACTGATTCTCAAAACAGTTACTTGCGTCTTCGTCATAATCAGGAGCAAAATCTTCCGCCTTCTTATCCCAGTTATAAACAAACCGGTCGGAATTGTTAATCCGATGCTGATAACTGTAACGAAACTGAAGAAAATGAAGCCAGGGCAAGGGTTCCACGTACACCAGTTGTAGTCGGTAGTTATAGCCGTCCACCTTATCTTCAATCCTCTGATTCTTAACATTCTTCGTGTTATTCTTAAAGTAATGCGTAGTAGAAAGATTCGTTCTATCGGTTGAAGAAGCATTTGTTCCATAATCAACCTTCAAAGCGATGTTTCTTCCCATCCGGCTAAGTTTCCGGCTAAGCTGAAGCATCATGGTCATGTTATAAGAAGAGCTATGAGTGGTTCCGGATGATTTCCTTTCATTCAACAATACGTCATTGCCCCACCCTTGCTGAAAGCCACTACTACCTCTGTCATTAACAGCCGTACGATATTGAGGACGGAAAATCAATGTTGTAACGGAGTCCATTTTCCATTCTAAAAAAGCATTCGCTACGAGATTATCATTTCCCTGGCGATTGTGTCCGGTACTTTCAGTAATAGATTTGTCTTTACGAAGATAATTATCGACTGTAGTACGACTATCCTCCAGCCGGTCTGTTCCCACATATTGAATGTTCGACCGGAGTTTGACACGCTGCCAGTCATAAGTGACGTTCACTCCCAAAGAACGGGAAGTGGTCAGTCCTTTTTGAGTGCGAAGATTACCGGAGGAACTAGCAGATTCTCCTTGCATCTCCGAAAAGCCCTGATTGTTTGTATTATTCAGATTCCCGATAACCGTCAATTGAGAGTTACTCCGGAAACGATTTAAAGTATTAGCTAGTTCATAACGGTCTTTGCTTCCATACCCGCCCATGAAATTCTCCATCCAACCCCGTTTCATATTTTTCTTGACCGACAGGTCGAGAATCATTTCCTCTTCGCCATCATCAATACCAGTAAGACGGGCAAGATCGGACTGGCGTTCGTAAGCTTTCAGTTTCTCTACCATCTCTACAGGGAGATTTTTAAGTGCTGCCTTCGGGTCGTCGGAAAAGAACTCCTTCCCATCCACCAGAATCTTTTTCACTTCCTTTCCATGAATCAACAGTTTGCCATCCTCGTCTATTTCGCCGCCGGGAAGTTGTTTCACCAATTCTTCCAGCATAGAACCTTCAGGAGTACGATAGGCCGAAGCATTAAAGACAGTAGTATCTCCTTCGGTCACAACCATCGGTGCTTGTCCCACAACAACGGTTTCTGTTAATGAAATGCTCTCCGGAGTTAAAGAAATATCGCCTAAAATCGGTGTTTTGTTATCTGTTGAAGCTGATATAGTCCGAAAAACAGGGGTATATCCGATATAAGAAATATGTAACAGAATGGATTTACTTTTAGGAATAACGACGGCTAACTGAAATTTGCCTTGTGCATCTGTTGCCCCACCCGCCAGTAAGGTACTATCCGGTAAAGCCAAAAGCCGGACCGTAGCAAACGGTACCGGCTGATTGGTTTCAGTATCAATCACACGACCGGAAAAACGCTCTTTGCCGGACTGAGCAAAAACAGTCAAACTAATCAGTAACAAGACATAACAAGTAATCAAACGGTACTGAAAAGAATAAATATGGCTGCCTATGTTCAAATTGTGTTGATTTAGTAAAATAAAACTATAATAAAATAAACCTAATCTTTATTTCTGGTCTTGACGCGGAGCACGAGGTCTTTGTCCTTGGTGGTGTCCCTGTCCCGGTTTCTGACCTTTTCTGCGGTCAAATTCTTTTCTGAATTTATTAGCATTCATCTTTTCCTGCTGATAAATCTTCAGAATCTGCTTCTGCGAAAGTATCTTGCTGAATTCATTGTAATACTTTTCACGAATATCCAGCATTTTACGACTTTGAGTAAACTGGTTTCGCAACATGGTTGCAATCTCGTCGTCAGTCATGGACGGACGTTCTTTCTTAGCATTAGCGTCTGTGCCTTGTGCTTTAGTTTTCTCTGTTCTCGCCTTATGAGTCATCATACGACATTCACGCAATTCTTTCAGATACTTCTCGTATACCGGAGTAAATTTAGCTGCCGTTGCATCATCCAACATCAACGTATTTACTATTTGTTTAGTCTGCATCTGCACCATTTGTTCCGGTGTAGGACGCTGTTTTTTTTGTTTGTTATCCGTATTCTGTGCAGACAAAGTCATCTGGCTTCCCATCAGGAGAACGGCCATAATTACATAAATAAATTTAGTCTTCATAATCTTCACGTTTAAAATAATTAATTGAGTTACTTAATTCAAAAATATATCATTTTCAGAGAAGCTGACGAGCTCTTCCAACTCCTCATCTGATAGTTCTTTAATCCATTTATCTACCGGTTCCGTACCATTGGCTAATACTTTCGAAGAAGATGTTGTCACCTCATCTGCCTGTCGCAAAGACGGAACAAACAGAAATCCGACCCATACGGCTGCTATGGTAATCACCGTAGAAATAATCAGCTTCGTATGAGACTTCCGCTGTTGCTTCACTCCGGCACGTTCCATCACCTTTCGTTGCACGTCCTCGAAGAATCCATCGGGGGTACGGTAAGGTGTCCGTTTTACAATATCATCAAAATCAAAATCCTTTTTCATCGTTCTATCTGTTTAATATATATTCCTTTATCTTCTCTTTCGCATAGTGGTAATTCACTTTTAGTGTATCCACTTTACTATCCAGTACACGGGCGATCTCTTCATATTCAAGTTCATCGTAATAACGCAAGTTGAATACCAGCCGTTGCTTTTCCGGCAGACTTAAAATAGCTTCCTGAAACTTTACTGCCAACTCATTCTCATAATCAATGTAATCGGAAGCCTTCAACTTGCCCATCAACTCTTCCTGAACATCTTCCGCGGAAACAACTCCTTCATCTTTACGTCCGTTGAGCAAACGTAAACTCTCATTCGTCGCAATCCGGTAAATCCAGGTTGACAGTGAACTTTCTTCGCGAAACTGATCGATATGCCGGAATACCCGGATAAAGACTTCCTGAAGCACATCTTCCGCATCTTCATGAGATACAACCAGTCTACGGATATAATTATATATCGGCACCTGAAAAGAGTCCATCAGCATCTTGAATCCCCGTTCGCGATTCGAGGCACAAGCTTCACGAATTTTATTCTCGTTTATCATCAATTCTTTTTCTGAACTTTATTAGTTAGAACGCGGAAGATTGCCGAAGTTAAATATGGGATTTGGTATTTTGCTTTTATTAACAAGAGAGGGAGAACTGGCGGAAATCATTGTCGGTATATACGATAGGAATAAACACATGATTCCTGATGACGTTTAGATGAAGGTAGAAAATTATAGTGACGCTATATGCTTGGGATAGTGACGGCATGAGACAATGATGCCGTCACTATCCCGAGCATATAGCGTCACTATGTTTTTAGTAGAAATACTCTATTTATAAGCTGTAAACAAGGAGATGATTACCAGAACTTATTGTGTTCCGCACTATATTCAAAGCCTGCGGCTTTCAACTGATTCACTAATTCATCCTTGTTCACATTCATATCTTCACAAAGTTCGTCAAGTGAAGAATAGCAATCGCGCAACTTCATATTGATGACGCTGAACAACATCATCGGATCTTTCGGTAATTCCATAACATACAATCTTTTAAACCGGGTGCAAAGGTACAGCAATCCCGTTGAATGGCAAAACAAATCAATCACCTATTTCTTCTATCTTCAAAGAGATTTTTTCTATTAGTTTGCTGATTTCTTCTTCCAATGGGATCACATTGAAGTCTTTCCAAAAGTTCTCATCGTATTTGAAATATGTGTCGGAGAAGATTGTACGAGTAGGCAATCTTTCTGTACGGGGAAACGCGACTACCTGTCCGGTTTCCACCTTGCAAGTAATCATCTCAAACCAGATATGAAGATCGCGACTGCCAAACAGCATTTTTGTACGTTTCACTTTGAAATGAAGATCGCCCCGGATATGATGTATGTAATAAGTTCCTTGCCACGGTTTATAAGAAATGGTATATACCACTTTTTGAGGAATCATCCGTACGTTGCGTGCGCGCCTTTCGACGAACATACCTGCCGCATTTTTCACATATACAGGATGAACTTCCAGACGGGCTTGCAATAAGGCGCTCGTTTCAGAATCAAGGAATAGTTCTCCGCAAAAAAGAGGTTCACTGATTCCTTTTTTCTGTTCAAAATGCACCACATTTACAAACCGGTCTTCTAAAAATGTCACGCCCTCCGAAGTATAGGTATAAATGCTATTCTCGATACTGGGAGTCAGGAATTCGGGCATATCTTTTATAATATCCATCTGGATACAAGCCTGGATTCCCGACTTTACTTTTACCAATAAGCTATCTTTCGCTTCCACATTGCTTAGTCGACTCATTTTCAACAGCTTCACTTGATCTGGCACTGCTGAATGTGAGGATGTCTTATAAACCTTGAACACTGCTTCCGACAAGTTTTGAAATTTATTTTTCAACTGAACTCCTTCACGATAAAAGGTAGTCAGATACACGGGAGTATGCGAATAGTTCTGTTCCCTCCGTTCAATCATTTCCCGCAAAAGTTTCTTTGGTTCACTTCGACGAATCACTACTTCCTGCAAAGGAACCACTTTAGGTTCGAGACTAAGTATATTGTGCCGTCCAATCAACAAAGCAAACTCTATATCTTGTGAAAGATAACCTATATGAGAAAAGGTAATCGAATCGTTTTTTAAAGAATCGGGTAAGGACAGTTTAAAATCTCCATTCTGATTTGTTATGCTGCCGATAGATGTCCCCCTCACTCCAACAGTAGCTGAAGAGATGGGCACACCCGTCTCCTTATCCAGCAAAGTGCCGGTAATGGAAAAGTTAATAGGCTGCTTCGGAATGGAATCCTGTTGTATATGAATCTTTTTCTCCGAAGGGAGAGTAATCAGAATATGAGTACCAATCACCTGAAACTCCAAACCGGTATCTCCCACTATATCGTACACCGCTTGGCGAATAGATCGTTCTCCTCCCTTTATCTTCACGACAGCATCATTATCAATAACTTTACTGTCATAAATAAACATATATCCCGACTGTTGGGAGACATTACCTAATAATGAATAAACAGTGCCTTTTGTCTTTGGAAGCCGAACTATCCGTTCCAATACATCGCCCCCATCCGCTCTCATCGTATCGACTACGAAAAAGAGTATGAATAGAATGGATAGATAGCGATAAGCCTGTTTCATTTTCTCAAGTTGAAATGAGTTTTATTCTGATAACAAAAGAATATCACCTTGCCGGACACATTGCAGACCGAGTGCGCTAGCTATCAGAGTAGCTACGACTTCAGAAAACTCATCAGAAAATTCAACCGTCAGTCTGCGTTCCCCCAATGCAGGTGAAGCCACTTGAATCTGCAAACTATCCGAATTCAGGTTCATCACTTTCAGAATGTTCGCCAAAGATTCATCTTTAAAACGTATGTGTTTAAAGAAGCTCCCCCATTCTTCATTCTCTTTATCCGCATCGAGAACGACTAATCGTTGCGATTGCACCACTACTGCCTCTCCCGCTTTTACATAACATTCCTGATTTCCTTTTTTTAGAGTAACTTTCACAATCCCTCTTTGTACAGATAAGCGGAACGGAGCATGTTCATCGCTCTGTACACTGAAAGCGGTTCCCAAAACTTCAATTTTAGCTTGTTCCGTATCAATCCAAAAGGGTTGTCCCTGCTTCTTTGCTACGTCGAAGAAAGCATTTCCCTGCAAACTCACTTCCCGTTTATCAGCAATAAAGTGCTCCGGATATAATAAGGAGGTTTCCTTTGCCAAAAGTACCACAGAACCGTCTTCAAGAGTCGTTGCCAAAGTGGAAATGCCTTGATTTTCCTGTGTAAGAAAATTCTGTGCCGGTTCTCTTTCAGAACCGGTCATCCAATACAAAGCTCCCCAGACGAAGCCTATCAAAACGGCGGCAACTGCTCCGTATCTGATCCATAGTGAATGTTTGCGTATAGGACTTCTCTCATCAACTTTCGCAAGTAAACGGTCATTGTCCAGGCGATTATACAATCGGTTCCATGCCTGATCTGTCTTTATTTTATAAATTTCTGTTTTCATCACTTCATGTGAATATAAGTTTCAACTTCTTCTCGTAATGTCCGGAGGGCTTTTGTCATTTCAGCTTCTACTGTTTTTACTGAAAGAGAAAGCTGTGTCGCTATCTCCACATATTTCCGCCCCTCCAAACGATGCATCTCAAAAATCTGTCGTCTGCGGACTGGCAGCTTTTCAAGAGTGTTATTTATGAATTTCTGTAATTCCTCATACTCCATCTGTTGATGAGGATCTGTCGACTGCTCCGGATTGGAAGTGTTCAATACTGCTTCACGGTATCTATTCCTAACTTCTTCGTGTTCACAATACTGCAAAGATTGATTGCGAGTCGCCCTGTACAGATAGCTTTTAACGGACTGGAAAATCTGTAAGCGCACCCTTTCTTTCCAAAGTACATAGAAAAGCTCTTCTACAATCTCTTCCGCTACCGCCATCTGCCCGGTAATGCCTGCCGCATAACAGCAAAGAGGAAAATAGTAACGGCGAAAGAGTTCCTCAAACGCTTTTATGTCACCTTCCTTTATCTTTTTTAGTATGAGCAGTTCATCCAGCATACTTGCTTTTCTTTATGATTGACTTCAAATATAAGAAAACTATCCCTGTTTCAATTCGATTGCTTTTTCAATTTATCCACTGCGTGCTCCAAAGATTCCGTAGGTTCGATGATATTGTAGTTTCCCCAAAAGTCAGGATTCCAGTATTCGTCTACTTTATCATAAAATATTTGATTCAGGCTGAAAGCTTCTTTGTTGGGTATATTCTCCAATACTCCTTCTTTTCTATCGGTCACTACCATTTCGGAAGCTACCGTATAGCTTGTGGAAAATAACTTCCGCTTCCAGTCACATTTAAAACGGATCGTATTACGAATATAGTTCAGATACGTTTTTCCATCTACATCTTTATAAGTGACCAGGTAAGAGAGTTCTTGCGGTTTGAATCTTAAACCGAGAGGTTTCTTATACAGAATTGCGGTGGTCGCCTCGATTTATTCTGCATATCCAGACTCATTTCTATACGGGTGAATGACAACCGTTCACGATCGATATACAATTTACCGTATAATAAAGCGTACATAAGAATGACTTTCGGGCGGAAATTAATAACATACTGCATACGATTATCTATAAGCATGGATTCTGTCATCCAGAATTCGTAATTATTCAATTCTTCAAAATCGAGTAACGCTCCCTTGTTCTTCACGACATCCAAAGTGACGCCCAGATTAGGACCACCCACAACTTTGACAGCTAATGTGTCACTCGCTTTCTGACTAAGCAGGCGACGTCCCTTCTCCACCCGCACTTTGTCATAGTTTATATTTCTATTGGTATAGGCTGTTTTGGATACATCGAGCACTGCCTCCGATATACCGATATATCGACGCCCTTTCTGTACGGTTTCCCGGTAAAATCCTGTCAGCATATCACGCTTATCACTATAATTTAAAGGGATCTTATTGATTGCTTTCTCTACAATTATACGTGGATTTTCGGCAAATACCACCACTTCATTCAACAGATTGGAATGAGGCGTCAGCCAAACTGTCAACATAGCGGCTGTTTCTTTCTCCAAAGAGATATGAGTATTTACATAGCCGATATGTGAAATGTCCAGTTCACGCGGGGTTTCCGTTTTTTTAATCTTCAAAGCAAATTCTCCTTCCGCATTCGTCACAGTACCGATATTGCTACCATGCACCGATACATTTACGTTCTCCAGAGCTTTTTTATTTTGCTTGTCTTTCACCATACCAACGATCGTAAGATAATCTCCGGCATCTCCTTGCGCCCACACTGGAAAGCTACAAAGCAGCAAACAAACTGATAGCCATCCAACCAAGTGTTTTTCTACATTCTTCATACTGATGCTTTTTAAAGGTAAATAAATTGCGTTTCTACTAATAAGAGCGCTCAAACCGGAAATACCCTACAGCTTTTACAAAAAAAAGAAAAAGAAATCAGATTTCAATACCATATCCGGAAATTAATAGTAATTTTCCCGGCAAATTAATGATAAAAGCAATCGCCATGATACGCAAATTAGACAAGACCGAATACGCCCTGGCTGCATCGTTAGCATTGGAGGTATATATACAATGTGGAGCGGAAGACTTCGATGAAGAAGGTTTGAATTTATTCAAAAGCTTTATCTCCAGCGAGCAACTGATGAATGAATTAGTGATTTACGGTGCTTTTGAGGATAAGAATCTGGTCGGCATCATGGGGACAAAGAATGAAGGAAAACATCTATCCTTGTTTTTTATCAGGAATGAATACCACCGTAAAGGTATCGGCAGACAATTATTCAATTTTGCGATCAATCACTGTCCGGTAAATGAAATGACAGTTAATTCATCCACGTACGCTATTCCTTTTTATCAAAGTTTGGGTTTCGACAAGATTGCCGGGAAACAATGTACCAACGGGATAACCTATACTCCGATGAAATTTACGATGAGTTGCCTCAAAGAATAATTCTCGGTAGTCACTGATATAATTGTTAATTATGCTTGTGAATATGTATTTCATATAAAAATAGTTTCTACCTTTGCGACCGTTATGATGAAGTACATATTCTGTATACTATTAGGCGTATTTCTGAATTGGGGATTCCATCTGATTTCCGATGAAGCACAGGAGGCATACCGGTTAGAAACCGGTAGTACCAGCATACAAACCTATACCAATTCATACACCTCCAAAACCAGCATCATACAGCTGGATAAAGAACAGAAACTAGTCAAAACAAAAGAATACACCGGAAAGCAAGATTACAATAACGATAATGGCGTTTTAAATCCATTCTCCTTCCGCCACCTCTCTCCTTTAAAGATACTACGATTCAATATTCCTTCTGTCACTATCCGTATACTAAGCTCTCTGAAGATCCAGCTTCCTCAAAACCAATGGACAGGTTTTTCATATTATACCAATCTTTTTAAATATTCTGATAGATATCATATCTATTCATTAGGCCACATACTCATTTAGCCATTTTATATTTTTCCGGCATAAGACTATTCCAGTCTTTGATGCCTCACTTTCGGTTTGCATCCTCCATTTGAGTGAAAAGAGTATTCACTATGGTCTGGAAGCCAATAACATTCTTTTTTTACCATAACAACCAAAGTATATAAAATGGACTTTTTATTGGATTTCATCCTTCATATCGATCAATATATGGTTATGATTGTGCGTGATTATCATGCCTGGACGTATGCCATTTTGTTTTTTATAATCTTCTGTGAAACCGGATTAGTGGTCACTCCTTTTCTTCCAGGTGATTCTCTGCTCTTCGTTGCAGGAGCTATTTCTGCCTTACCTGACATGCCTATCAGTGTGCATATACTCGTTATCATTTTATTTGCCGCTGCCGTATTAGGCGATTCCTGCAATTACATGATCGGACATTTCTTCGGTCGAAAGCTTTTTAATAATCCCAATTCCAAGATATTCAAACAAAGCCATCTGGAGAAGACACACGAGTTTTATAAGAAATATGGTGGGAAAACAATTATTCTTGCCAGATTCGTCCCGATAGTACGCACGTTTGCTCCCTTCGTAGCAGGAATGGGAAAGATGAACTATTACTATTTTATGATGTATAATTTAGCGGGTGGTGCGGCTTGGGTTGGCATATTCTGCTACGCCGGTTATTTCTTCGGAGACCTTCCGTTTGTACAAGAGAACTTGAAACTGCTGATCGTTGCCATCATATTCATCTCTATATTGCCTGCAATCATAGAGGTAGTACGAGCCAAACTAAAGTCTTAAAACGCCAAACTATAATCTGTATTCATTTGTTACTAATATAAATAGAGAAGAAAAAACAATTTAAAGTTTTTACACTTATGAAAAATTCTTTTTTTAGCCGGTTTACTCCAAAGGAGCCCAAATTTTTCCCATTGCTGAAACAACTTTCAGAAGTGCTTTGTGAAGCATCCGTTGTTTTAACAGAAAGCTTGCAACATGACTCACCTACAGAACGTGCAGACTACTATAAGAAAATCAAAGAGCTGGAACGTGAAGGGGACAAACTGACGCATCGGATTTTTGATGAATTGGGCACTACATTCATCACTCCTTTCGACCGTGAAGATATTCATGACTTAGCTTCCTGCATGGATGATGTCATCGATGGAATAAATAGTTGTGCCAAACGAATCTCTATTTACAATCCCCGTCCTATCTCGGAGAACGGCAAAGAATTGAGCCGTTTGATTCAGGAAGAAGCGACCTACATCTGTAAAGCCATGGACGAACTTGAAATATTCCGTAAGAAACCGACTCTTCTCCGGGAATATTGCTCAAGATTACATGAAATCGAGAATCAGGCAGATGACGTATATGAATTCTTTATCACCAAGCTATTTGAAGAAGAAAAGGATTGCATTGAACTTATCAAAATTAAAGAAATCATGCATGAACTGGAGAAAACGACCGATGCCGCAGAGCACGTAGGCAAGATTCTGAAAAACCTGATTGTAAAGTACGCATAAAGTAAGCCGGAACACATGGAATTATTAGTGACTATCATTATTCTGGCTCTGATATTCGATTATATCAACGGCTTTCACGATGCAGCAAACTCAATAGCTACAATCGTATCTACCAGGGTGCTTACGCCCTTTCAAGCTGTACTATGGGCTGCTTTCTTCAATTTCGTTGCTTTTTTCATTGCCAAATACATAATAGGCGGATTCGGTATTGCCAACACAGTATCCAAAACGGTGGTAGAACAATATATCACTTTACCTATTATATTGGCAGGAGTAATAGCAGCCATCACCTGGAACCTGGTAACATGGTGGAAAGGTATCCCGTCTTCATCCTCACATACGCTTATCGGAGGATTTGCAGGAGCTGCCATTATGGCAAACGGGTTTGAAGCAATTCAACTTAATATCATTCTTAAAATTGCAGCTTTCATCTTTCTGGCTCCTTTTATCGGAATGGTGATTGCTTTCGGTTTCACTCTGTTTGTGCTATATATCTGCCGGCGCGCACATCCTCATACAGCTGAAGTCTGGTTTAAGAGGTTGCAGCTCGTTTCTTCCGCCCTCTTTAGCGTCGGACATGGTTTGAATGATTCACAAAAAGTAATGGGTATCATTGCCGCTGCCATGATAGCTGCCCATTCTATGGGATTGGGCATGGGTATCAACAGCATCAATGATCTTCCCGACTGGGTTGCTTTTTCGTGTTTCACCGCCATCTCACTCGGCACCATGTCCGGAGGTTGGAAAATAGTAAAGACAATGGGAACCAAAATCACCAAAGTAACCCCATTGGAAGGAGTAATTGCCGAAACAGCCGGTGCTTTCACTCTCTACATTACGGAAATGCTGAAAATCCCCGTTAGTACTACGCATACTATCACAGGTGCAATCATCGGAGTAGGTGCAACCAAACGCCTCTCTGCCGTTCGCTGGGGAATAACAAAAAGCCTCATGACTGCCTGGATTCTTACAATTCCGGTCAGTGGACTCTTGGCAGCAGCTATCTATTATATTGTTTCCCTCTTTTTGTAGAGGAAAACAATATAATGAATAATTGACTGCCGACACTCTCGCAAAAGAAAAGAGCTGAACATCCATGTCCCTTGTCTCTTTTCTGTCTAACTATCAGGAATATAAAAATGAATAAATCCATCACTAAATGTCACATTTTCCAACTTTGATTGCCGACCTTGCGCTGATATTAATATCGGCCAGTGTAATAACCTTGCTGTTCAAATGGATGAAACAACCTTTAGTCTTAGGTTACATCATTGCCGGATTACTAGCGGGGCCTTATATAAATATTTTCCCCACCGTGGGAGATATCGAAAATATCAATATATGGGCGGAAATAGGTGTTATATTCCTGCTCTTTGCACTTGGACTGGAGTTTAGTTTTAAAAAGCTCATGAATGTAGGTTCCACAGCTTTTATTACGGCCACCACCGAAGTCGTCAGTATGTTGCTCATAGGTTTTCTGGTAGGACAATTATTAGAATGGGGCACGATGAATTCCATCTTTCTTGGGGGAATGTTGTCCATGTCGTCTACCACAATTATCATCAAGGCCTTTGATGATTTGGGGTTACGCAACCAGCGTTTCACGGGTATCGTATTCGGAACTCTGGTAGTGGAAGACCTAATTGCCATTTTAATGATGGTACTTCTTTCTACAATGGCGGTAAGTCAGGACTTTGTGGGTGAAGATTTATTGATTAGTGTTCTCAAAGTCGTTTTCTTTTTAATCCTGTGGTTTCTCATCGGTATTTTCGTTATTCCGGCTTTTCTTAAAAAAGCAAAGAAGCTGATGAATAATGAGACGCTTTTGATTGTTTCGATCGGTCTTTGTCTGGGAATGGTGGTATTGGCCACCTATACAGGCTTTTCAACGGCGTTAGGTGCATTTATCATGGGATCTATCCTTGCCGAAACCATCGAAGCCGAACACATCGAACATATCATACAACCGGTAAAAGACCTCTTCGGAGCTATTTTTTTCGTATCAGTCGGTATGCTGGTGAATCCGGCTGTATTGGTAGAATATGCCTGGCCTGTTATCATCATTACTCTGGTTACCATTATCGGTAAAGCCATTTTCTCTTCATTTGGCGTACTCTTATCCGGAGAGCCACTGAACACTTCTATCAAATCCGGATTCAGCCTGGCACAAATTGGAGAGTTTGCTTTCATCATTGCCGGACTGGGTGTTTCGCTCAAAGTGCTCGATCCGTTTATTTCACCTATTATTGTGGCTGTATCTGTTATCACCACTTTCACGACTCCTTATTTTATCCGTTTAGCCAACCCTTTTGCCGAATGGCTTTACAAAATATTGCCTACTAAAGTACAGGAGACATTAGATCGTTATGCTTCCGGCAAGAAAACCATGAACCACGATAGTGACTGGAAGAAATTACTAAAAAACATGATTGGCAGGGTTATTATTTATAGCGTATTGCTCACTGCTATCTGGCTGCTGTCTATACAAATCATTTATCCCGCCATCAGTGAAATGTTTGCTCCTGTTACCCTATGGATTAATCTGGTGATGTGTCTGGGTACCCTTTTGCTTATGACTCCTTTTTTGTGGGCACTCATCTCCAACAAATACAACTCTTCCGAATTATTCCTGAAGCTATGGAGAGATGAGAATTACAATCACGGACGACTGGTTTCTCTCGTTCTAGGCCGGGTATCTGTTGCTCTTTTCTTTATCACTAGCGTAGTTATCAGCTATTTCAAGCTGAACTGGGGAATAAGTGTGATTATTGCCATAGCTGTTGTGGCATTGATTCTTATTCTTAGGGAAGACCTCACGCAATATTCACGATTGGAAACGAGATTCCTAGCCAATCTTAACCGACGGGAAGAGGTTGCTAAAAAACGACACCCGCTAAAAACAAGTTTCAATAGCGAGTTCAATGACAAGGACCTTGATTTGACGTCTGTCGTGGTATCGCCTTATTCCGATTACATCGGCAAGTCTTTAGGAGAACTTTCATTCAGGCAAAATTTTGGAGTGAATGTGGTTGCAATCACGCGTGGTGATTTGAATATATACATTCCGAAAAGTTCTGAACCTATTTATCCGCAGGATAAACTGACTGTAGTCGGTACGGATATGCAATTGCAGGAGTTCAGAAATAGAATTGAAGATGTAAAAAACACAATAGATACGGATGCAGTAGATAAAAAGATGACGCTCCACTCTTTCACTGTAGATGATGAATTCCGTTTCTTAAATAAAACCATTGCACAGTCTCATTTGGGAGAAAAGTACGACGGTATCGTTGTGGCTATTGAACGGAATAATGAATTGATCCCTCTGGATAAAGATACGGCTTTCCAATTAGGAGATCTCGTTTGGATTGTGGGTAACCGCGAGAAGATTAGAGAAATACTGTAATAAAGTCCGGGTTCAAATAAATCACATTACATATAAAACAAAAGAGAGCTGTAAACATTTAATCTACAGCTCTCTTATTTTGATTTATTGTATATTCAGCGATCTTTACTTCACTTCCTCAAATATAAAGTATATTGATAATCAATTAGTTACTGTTAGCAAGGTACAAATGATATGCAAATGTAAGTATAAAACCATATAGAAAAAGTACAAATGGACATTACTTTGTATGATAACATCCTTTTCTACAGATTAAGGGTCAATACAATGATATACTACTGATATTCAGTATATTGAAGCTGTTCCTTCCTTGCATTCAACAAAGAGCGTTAAATTATATTAAATCCTACAGGACCATTATGATTCGTGCAAAGATAATATTTTGCAGTCAAAGGAAGAAAGACTTCTTGAACCTCTTATATGGTTCTGTGCTTCTGTTTCTGACGTAAGCTGACCCGTACGGTTTTCGAGCTTCAAACAGACATATATACAGTTTACTTTAGGTTAGCATATATATAAAAGCTAACCAAGGTAAACTAAAGTGTTTTTGTCCTGTAGATACTGCACTTTGTGGACTCTTTTCTCCTTTGACTGCAAAAACCTCTTATAGCCTTTTCTCCACTTGTAACGTTCAGTCATACTGCTGTACCATGCTGTCTGCCATGTACCACCCCATCGGGCTTTGATAGGAATTGTGTTGCAAAGGTACCTGTCATGGCGTTCATCCTGCAAGGTCGGTGCCTGTGGTTTGTCCGTGAAATCTCCACGCTCTGATTGTGGCAGAGGTAGTATTTGACG